>CAYTUX010000026.1:0-7785 GCA_964441455.1 uncultured Victivallales bacterium
TTTTGTATTCGGAATCCATCCAGGAAGTTCCATCAACACATCTCTGAAACGTGTGATAGATGCTTCTCCCATCAACCTTAACTCTAGGCATAGCCATAGTATTTTCCTCCAATATTTATATTTTAATTTAAATTACGTTTTAATCTTAATAAAAAATTATTATTTTGTCAATTAGTAATTTAGCTATGTCTTTTATTATTTCTCATTATCTGACGGAATTTCTCCTTTTTATAGTCAGAGTCCATCCAGGAAGTTCCGTCAACACATCTCTGAAACGTGTTATAGATATTTCTTTCGTCAACCTTAACACGTGGCATAGCCATAGTAATTCCTCCCGTATTTATGTCTTAAGCTTAATAAAAAATTAAAAAAATTGCAAGTTATAAATTAGGACTGTCTTTAATATTCGTATCGGTATTGACCATTCATGTTAAATAGTTTGTCATAAGTGGGCGTAACACTCTTATAGCTTCATTCCAAGGAGTCATGTGCTCCAAACTATATCTAAGCCACCCCAGAAACTGTTGGCTTCTCTGTGTACACCTGAAAGGATTAGCGAACATAGAACTGGTTGGCATTTGTTCATTTTGGGCTTTGTTAATTATTTCTTTTGTTCTGTCCATTCTACGTTTAATGATTTTTTTCATCAGTAATGTTTTCTTCTCTTTTGAGTTTTATTTCAAACAGCAACATTAAGTTTAGAGTTATAGTCATAAACAGAGCCTGTTGTTCTTTTGCTGTATCTGTTTTTCCCATGCACGTGTTTCTAGAAAGCCGTTCTTAAATTCATCATATCGTTTTTCAATATCCCACCTTTTTACGTATAAGAATGCTAGAACACCGGGTTGTAGAGAAAATTCATTGGTGATTATAGGCCATGTTCTACCATTTGGATGACGTAGTTTTATTCTTCTGAATTGATGTCCAGCTAATCCTATCATTTCATCAGAAATAATGTTTTTATTACGGTGCTCACTGGTATCCCATTCGTTATCAAAAAGAACCCATGTTTTGTCATTCCCCCGTGTATCCTTGTTACTTTTTGAAGGGTGGTAAAATATATTCCAAAACTTTGTTTCATGTCATAGATAAATCTATAATCAATAATTGCTCTGTCATATACATGAATAACTTTTATGCCCTTCTTCTCACGCATTCTTAACTTCTGAACACCAGCTCTTTTTAGAGTTTTTAGTTCATGTTCTTTTTTATTTAACTCTCCAGGCACAGCGAGAGCAATATGACTCGTTGCATTATTTCTTAAGTTAATGCTAAAAATGTGTTTTGTATTTCTCTTTGCTCCAACTCTATGTTCATCATGAATACTTGGTTTTATCTCCACTCCATCTTAGTCATAAATAGCAAACTTTTTAAGATCATCATACTCTCTAAAAGGATCATCCTCTACAATACTCTTATCTTTTATCTCATCAATTATGAGGTCAGATACTTCAAGTAACATCTTAAGGCGTCGATTACTTCGCAATGCTTTGAAGAATGTTGCAACTTTTACTGTCGATGACTTACTTAGAAATCTTTGCAAAATATATACTCGCCCACTTTTTTCTTTTACAACGACCCTTGAGACTCCACACTCAAGACAATCATCATCTGTAAATTCATCGCAGGAATAGCCGCTTTTACATTTGGCATATGCATGATGAAGTGGAGCAAAAAACTCATTATGAACCGTTTTGTTTGAAGTATTTAAATCCATCGTTAAACCTTTCTTTTAGTTGCGTCTAAGTTATAAAATAATAACATTTAAATCGCAATAAATCAAGCGTAAAGTGTTTAAAACAAACTATTTACATGTTTAAAAGTCGGAGCAAAAGCAGACGATGCCGACCATTCTAAACGCTTCGAGAGGCGTGCAGCGTATTTGTTTGTGATTTTTGACAAAAACGTCAGAACGGAATCAGACCTGTTAAACAGGCAAGGTGAGCTGTATGGCAGTGTGTTAGAGCTACATTACTTTAGCAATGGTCAACACCGATGTAAATTCGATTTTATATATTTTTTTATTGAAAATTTTATTTTCGTTCAGCAATGAAAAGAGCACCAAACATGAATACTAGGGAGATTATAAGGCGGGGGAGATCAGGTTTTTCAGAAAAGTATAAAACTGAAATTATAATTCCAAGAGGAATTTTGAGATTGTTAAAGACAGCCAGATATCCTGCTTTAGTTTTTCTAGCACCTTTATTCCAGAAATAAAAGCCCAGACCTGAAGGTATAATTCCCAGCCAGAGGAGAATTCCCATCTGCTGCATAGAAATATTTGTTGTTGAGAATTCTGGATTAAGGACAGCAAATGGTATTGTTATAAGAGTTGCCCCAAAGAAAAGTGCGGCACAAACATCCAAATCTGTAGATTGCTCTTTTTTCATAATCGACTTATACTCTATCTGACCAAAAGCAAAAGCAAGATTGGCAATTTGCAGGACAACAAATCCGAAAACAATATCTTTAAGAAGTCTATCATCTGTTGAAAAACTTGAATAGACAGCAATTACGGCACCGACAACAGCAACAACCGCAGCCGAAATATTAAATTTTTCAAATTTTCTTTTTTTTAAATCAGATATAAGAACCACATAGATTGGAGTCAGAACAGTAAACATTGCCACTTCATATGCTTGAAGAAATTTAAAGGCAAAGATATATGCCATATACATTAAGCCATATTCAACAGCACCAACGGTCACTAGTTTAATTAATATTTTGGGTGCCACATTTTTGGGTCTTAGAAAAGGAAGAAAGACCAGAAAAGATATAAACAGTCTTGTACATGCAACTAAATTACTATCAAGATCCGTCAAATATTTTTTAATCAAAGAAAACGAGAGCGACCATAAAATTGAAGCTAAGATTAAATATACCACTGATTTCCTTTTAAAGTTCTGGTTTTATATCGGCCATATTCATTATTTTTGAACATAGTTCTTCAAAAGTAATTCCTTCAAATGCCGCAGCTTTTGGAAGCAGACTTGTTTCGGTGAACCCGGGAATAGTATTTATCTCCAAAATATAGAGTTGACCTTCATCTGTAAGTCTAAAATCCACTCTAGCCATATCAGAACAATTTAGAGCTTCAAAAGTATCTGAAGCATATTTTTGGGCAGTTAAGGCAATTTCATCAGCAACAGGAGCAGGCACCAAGTACTTTGTTGCACCCTTGGTGTACTTAGCTTCATAACCATACCATCCATTTGGAGCTTTTATTTCGATAGGCACAAGAGCTTTACCATCCAAGATACCAACAGTCAATTCACGTCCTTCGATAAATTTTTCAATCATAGCAGTATCCCCAAGGTCTAATATAAACTGAACAGCAGATTTTAATTCATAGTCGTTCATGACCTTTTTTATACCGATACTGGAACCTTGAGCTAGCGGTTTAACGACAACCGGGTAACCAAACATTGATGTTTCCGGAAGGTCTACAACCAAAGTATAATCTGGTGTGGGCAGGCCTTTTGCAATCAAAATCTGTTTTGTGAGGTGCTTATCAAATGCATTAAAACTTGCAATAGTTCCAGAACCTGTATATGGGATATTAAGCTTATCAAGCAATGCCTGAACACCTCCATCCTCACCGAAATTACCATGTAATGCAATAAATATAGCCTCAATATTATCAGGCAGTTCAGGAACCTTTGCTTCGCAGATATCCACCTCCGTAACATTAAACCCACTTGTTTTAAGAGCTTTAGATATTGCTGCACCTGATTTGAGAGAAACATCTCTTTCAGAAGATATTCCCCCCATCAAAACTGCAACATTCTTATATCCGAACATAATTAATAATCCAATTAAAGCATTTATAAAAGCTAAGAGAAAATTTTAGAAGAAGTTCCAAGTTACACCAATAAGCACTTCCTGTTCACTGTAAGAACCTACATAATCCACATTTAATTCACCAAAAAATTCAAACTGATTAAAGAATTTTCTTCTGTAAGCAGCAGTTACCCCCATTATTGATTCCCAACCCTGATCGGGATTTGGACCGGGATACCACCCTTCGGTTTCTGCACGATAAGCTTTTTCGTTAAACTCATCTCGTTCCTCGTCCCTGACGCCTTCGTCACTAACACCAAGTCTAACCTCAAATCTTGCATATGTGTTGCGGTAGCTTTTCTTAAATTCACCAAAAATATAGTATCTCTGCAACCAAAATGGTGTCCAATAGTATTCACTGTCATTATCGGCAGTAACAAAGTGACCATTCAAACCAAGTCTGAAATTTTGTTTTTCTGAAACTGTCCATGCAAGTCTTCCAGAAAGATTTAAAAGGTTATTGTCATCTGACACCATCTGGTAAAATCCATTCACATACATCTCTAAACTATCTTTAATACGCCAAAACGACAGAATTTCCAATCCGTCGTATGTAAAAAGCTCACGAGGAGCAATCATAACATCATGGGAATAACCTACGTTAACATCTAGTGCAAGAGTTGGTTTCCAAAACAGATTCAAACCTCCATATATTGCAGATTCGCCATCAATTTTTGAACCTGGCGATTCTGAAGTATAAGATCTCTGACCTAAAGACATGCTTAAATTTGCACCCGATTGGAAACGCCATATTCCTTTTAGACCTATGCTTTCTTCATCTGCCTCATATGACGTTTTAGTTATAATATTTGTATAAATGGTCTCTTCTTCATATCTGGTAATTTCTTCATCAATCTCTTGTCTTGAACGAACTCCATCTATTCTGCTTATTACATAATTTCTCTTGAAGTAGTTTCTTTTATCTGAGTGTATTCCTGTGATTCATATGTTGTGTGATTTTGCTTCATTTTTCCTGTTCCGCCATCAACCTGCAGAACAAACTGAGGCATAATTTGAAGACCGGCATAACCTGTAAGACGGCTCAACTCAGTCTCTTCGTTATCCTGCACAAAATAGTAATCACCGCCAATATATGGATCAGAGAATCTGATTCTAACTTTATCCTGAATAATTGTATCTCCTTCAGTTTCAGTTTCTCCGCCCTCATTTTTTGCGAGTCTGAGACGAACATACTCTTTTAATTTATCATGCATCTCTTTTGGATAACCATCTCTATCAAGCTCATCAAGCATTTCAAGAGCTAAATGTAGTTTGCCCTGTTGAGCAGCCAGTTCAGCCTTTGTAGCTCTAGCAAGAAAAACAGGATGTTTACTAAAAGCAAAATGAACAACATCTTTTCCGGTGTCAAATCTTTCCGGTTCATTTCTTTGGTACAAAAGTGGATTCTGACCGCGAATTGCATAACCAAAATTACTTTGTATAAAACCCATATCATATGTTATATCAGATTCAGCTAAAATAATTTTGCTGGTATTTTTTACATTAGAAAAAGTTTCCTGCCCAATGTCGCCCATTGGGTAAGCAATATACTTTACAGCATTAGTCTCTTTCTTTTCGTCAATATGAAGATTTTCAATCATATCAGCTCTACTCTGAGTAAACTCATGCTGCACACGATCCTGATACTCCCAAGGAGTTTCTCGCCTATCCTTGTCTTCAAGCCACAATCTGTTAGGTAATGCATACACTTTGTACCCTTCCTTATCAATTGGAGCAGGCATACTAGCTTTCATCAAATGACTTCCAAGAGACCAATATCCCAATTCTCTTGCTTCTCTCAGCTCCTTCCAGGATGCAACAATCGGATCACCAATATTAACATTCCATACGGGGACATGCATACCAAAAACAATTCCCATTTCTTCTGCAACAGGAGTTCCCCATCTAAATGATGATCTCAGGGCATCGTCAAAAGTGACAGCAGCAACCAAATCAGGAGAAAAATCTTTAATAGTTTTAACATCATCATACTCACCGGTGAATGCAGAACTTACCGACTTAATAATCTTTCGCATAAAACCCTCTTTTTTCAACAAAGGAGGAGCAGTGCATGATGCAAGATATGCCGGAATATCATCAGGTGTTATAAATCTAAAACCTGACTCTCGGAGAGCAATTAACTGCTCCCTTAAACGTCTTTGAGAAGGCATACTTGTAAACTCACTAGGGCTGACACCATGGTATAAAAACACTCGGACAGCACCTTGAGCTCCTAATCTTTCAAGCTCATCTAATGCTTCAAAAGCTTCATAATATTCTCCCTGTGCTGCGAGCATAATAGCCTTTCTGTAATATAAATATGGATCTCTTGGATCAAAAGCTTCTAGCTTTCTGAAATACTCCTGAGCCTTCTTAAAATCATTTTTGGCAACATATGCCTCATATAGACCGGAAAAAGCTCTGCGGTTATTAGGATTGTCATACTTCAGTATATATTCGAAGATTTCAACAGCTCTTGTTGGCTCATTGTTCATAACCAAAAGTTCAGCAAGTAAAAGTCGGTCAGAAATATTTCTTGGATCAATATCATGAATTTTTTGCGTATAGTGTATAGCCTCGGTCAAAGGAAATTCGGCAGGATATTTTTTATACATATTAATCCATATAATTACATATCTGTAATATAAAGATCTTAAAGCTTTTTCATTCTCAACGCGATCAAACAAATCCTTTAATTCAACAAGAGCAACTCTAGGTTCCTCACCAAACTCAGCAGCATCACCAAGAATATTTATTGCAGCAACGTTATCAGGATCATGTTCCAAAACATATTCAGCACCTCTAATAGCCATCTCCGGAGCTCCGGCTCTTAACATTGCCTTAGACTCATAAAGGGCATAAGTAATGTTGGTTGGAGAAATATCCCTCAAACGTTCCCAATAATCTAAAGATTCCGTGTATCTTCTATCGCTACTCAAAGCTCGGGCATATTGCTCTAAAACCTCAACATTATCAGGATAATCGAAAGCCAAATCTTTTAATATTTCAACAGCTCTACTGGACTCACCGGTCCAAAGCAAAACTTTTGCCAGAGCAAACTGAACATGAAAGTTATCAGGTCTTATTTCATTACTTTTTTCATAATGAACTACAGCCTGACCAAAATCCCCTTTTGAAGAGTATGCCTGACCAAGCAAATTATGAATACGGTACAGAGAATCATCAATACTAATGATCTGATTCCAAATTTCTATAGCATGGTCTATTTCGCCTTCCTGCCAATATAGACGTCCTAAAAGCTCCCATGGAGGTGTGTATGCAGGGTCGATAATAATAGCCTCTTCAAGTTTAGCCATTGCATTGGTATAATTCTTTGCTTCCGAAAGCTCTCTAGCTTCATCAAACAGTTTCCTTGCCCCGACTTGTTTTTTATCCTGTGTTGTTCCATACAGTGCAACATCAGTCCGTTCATCTTCAAGCTCTGTAGCCCAATATGCCAAATTTTCTTCAATAGGATCATTTATATCAATTAAATAAGGGCTACTTTTCCTTAAAAGATCTTCCGCATCCCCGTCATCACGGATTTTTTCATAACCTAAAACAGCCCCATCATCTTGAGTTGTTTCAGCAGGCAAATCATTCTCTAATTCAATCTGTTCAGGCATAGCAATGCTTTGCAGTTGCTCATCGTTTAAAGTATTGGGCATTTGGGAGAAAACAGTCAAAGAAAAACAAAAACATACAATAAATAATACTTTTTTAGTCATAATATAAACCTCTTGATTAAATTTTTTGATAAGTCTAATATATTTTTTTGAATCAGTCTAGTATTAAGTTGGGGCTTTTATTATTAATTTTATTTTAATTAGAAAACAGGGGTTATATCCTTAGATTTCTGGTTAATGATGTAAGCATGAGTTTTAATTAATAAAATCAATGAGTTACTTTTTGATTTTCACCTTTTTGGGTGATAAACAGTGAAAA
>CAYTUX010000027.1:0-5545 GCA_964441455.1 uncultured Victivallales bacterium
TGCTGCCGTGGTCAGCAAGATGAATGTTGTTTTGCGCATTGCCAATTGTAGCCGAGTCGCTTCGGCTCGAAAAGAAAATCTTCCGGTCTTTGCGGAGACCGGCTGCAGCCGTGGTCAGCAAGATGAATGTTGTTTTGCGCATTGCCAATTGTAGCCGAGGTCAGCCTGTCCAGCTATCAAACCCTGCGGGCAATATTTGGACATCGGAATACTGTAGCCGAGGTCAGCAGACCTCGGAAAGAAAATGTTCCGGTCTCTGCGGAGACCGGCTGCAGGTGCAGAACAGCCACCAATAACGAAATATAATGTCAAATTTATAGAATAAATAATGGTCGTTAGCATAGCAGCTGGGTGACAGAACCAACTTACTTATAAGGAGTATAAATGAAAAAAGAGACAAAAGTAGCAATGATTGGTCTTGATACAAGCCACACAAACGAATTCACAAAACTCATACAGGGAAATGAGAGCAAAATTAATGGTCTTAAAGTAGTAACTGCATTCAGGTTTCCCTCTCCTTTTCAACCTGAAGAGGGACAGGATAAACGTCAAGCTGAACTTGAAGAACTTGGTGTAGCTGTGAAACCAACAGTTGAAGATGCCGTAAAAGATGTTGATGCAATATTCATTGAATTAAATGACCCTGAACCACATTTAGAATATTTTAAAAAAGTTGCACATCTGGGGCTGCCAATATTTTTAGACAAACCCCTTGCAATGAACCTTAAAGATGGAAAAGAAATTATAAAGATTGCAGAAGCTAACGGCACTAATATGTGGGGATCTTCAAGTTTAAGATTTATTTCTCAACTTCAAAATGCCGTTAAAGAAGTTCCAGATCCAAGCTTCTGTAATGTTTTTGGTGCTTTAGGTACGGCAGCAGCAGGTAGTTCATTAATATGGTACGGTTGCCACGCTACAGAAATGTTAGTAAGCATAATGGGCACTGATGCAAAAAAAGTAACAGCAATTGAAGACCCTTCAGGCATTGTCTATAGTGTTGAATATTCAGGAAACCGTCGTGGAGTAGTTCAATGCAATCGCGGCAGCTATCAATATGGTGGTTGCATTCAGAATAGTGATAAACTGCAATTCTTTACTACCGGCGGGGACAACATATATTACAATTTGTTGCTTGAAATAAAAAAGGCTTTAGAGACAGGTGTTCCACCTGTATCTTTTGATGAAATGCTTGAAGTTCAAGCTGTCATGGATACGACAGAACGCTCTATGATATCCGGTAAAAGCGAAATAGTTAACAAATAGAGGAAGAAATAGTGAAAAAGTTAAAAGTCGGAATTTTAGGGCAAGGTCGCAGTGGATTTGGAATTCATGTTGAGTGGTTAAAAAAAGATCCTTCAAAATGGGAGATAACTGCAGTTGCAGATCTGTTACCGGAGAGAGTAAAAGAGTGTGCTGATGAATATAATGCACAAACTTTTAATGATTATAAAGAGTTACTTGCAAATGCAAAAGATATGAAACTGAACCTCATAATTAATGCAACTCCAAGTTTTCTTCATACTCAAGCAACAATAGATGCATTGGAAGCCGGTTTTGATGTAGTATGTGAAAAACCAATGGCAACAACTGTTGAGGATTTTGATAAAATGTGTGAAACAGCAGATAAAAATAACAGAAAACTGCTTCCTTTCCAAAATTCACGTTTTCAACCGGCTTTTATTAAAATCAAAGAGATAATAGATTCTGGCAGGATTGGAAAAATAATTCAGGGCAGAATCAATTTCAGCAACTGGGGTCGTCGTTGGGATTGGCAATGCCTGCAGGAATTCTCTGCCGGTAATCTTCGAAACACAGGACCTCATCCACTGGATATGGCAATTGTTCTTTTTGGAAATGATACACCAAATGTTTTTGCTCGTTTAGTTTCTGAAAATCCATATGGAGATAGTGATAATTTTTCAACAGTTACACTATATGGAGAAAACAGACCTACAATTGAAGTAGTTACAAGTTCTTTTCAAGCATACCCGCAAGGAGAAATGTTTAACTTCGGGGGAACTCTTGGAGGAATCACAGGGACACCAGAAAAACTGACATGGAAATATTATATTGAAGAATCTGCAAAAAAGCTAAAACAGAAAGGCACATGGTCTGACAATCGTCAATATTGCCAGGACAGTCTTGAATGGGTAGAAGAGACATGGAGTTTCAAACCAACATTAGGAACATTTGATTATCTAAGTAAAAGTTTCTATGACAATACATATGAGATTCTGTTAAATAATGCGCCAAGAGTAATAACTTTAGAACAGGTAAGACGCCAAATTGAAGTACTTGAAGAAGCATACAGACAAAATCCTATGGCTAGAAGCAGCAAAACTTATTTGTCATAATCGAAGACTATCAACCTCGGACAAAGTCCGGGGTTGATAATAACAAATTTCAATTCAACGGGCTGAAAAACTCAAATCCGCTTAAATTTTTGGCAGGCTTGCTGCAGCGATAGCCTGTCCAACACGCCTGCTTGCTTCATCAGGCAGACAAACTTCTATTTTTGCAGCACACTTAGGATAATCTGCACGCAATATTTCATTTGCAGTTGTCAGAATAATATGACCACCTTTTCCGGATGTTACTCTTCCAAGAATCAGAATTCGTTTAATATCATAAAACTCGGCATAATGAGGAATGGTATGCCCAAGATACATACCAATAGTTCTGAAAATCTTAAATGCACGAGTATCATCTTTTTCCAATAAATTTTGAACTTCCTTAAGCTGTTCTGCAAAATGGAGAGAGGAGTCCACTTCAATTCCCGCATTCTTGATTAGGCGAACAACAGCCTGCTGTGAAAAGAAATTTGCTCCCACTCCACAACCCTTTGACCATTCATCAACAACTTTGTCACTCTTTCTGTAGTCTACAGGAGCAAATGCCAGTTCATTCAACCAACCGGTTATATTGCCTTTACCATCAATATATCCGACAGCTTCACTTGATCCCATTGCAATACCAAGAACATTTGTTTCATTCAATGACATACCCCCTGCAAGAGCTGTAACATCGCCATCATTTACAACTTCAATTGGCACTCCAAACTCTTTACCGATTTCAATAAACATGTTCTTAATCTTATTTTCAAAGTCTTCTTCAGAAATAGCTCTGAAAAGAGATGCAGCCCGCACTTGAGAATTAACATATACACCTGCCGAACTACCGCCAATAGCATCAAGTCTAGGTAAATGTTCAAATGCTCTTTTCAAAGAATGCATTACCCCTTTATAGTGATAATCCGGATCACTATTTACGGAGGGATCCCAGGGTATTTCTTCGCTGAAAACAGCTTTACCATCAATTACTGCACTGGTTTTTCGGTCACTTGCTCCAAGATCAAAACCGATTCTGCAACCATCCATATTTTTACCTAAAGGCAAACTGGCTTCTTTCGCTTCCGGACATTCATCAAAAGAAACAGAACATACAGTAAAGTCATGCTCATATATTTTACCCATAAACTCTGAATCAAACTCTCTAGCTCCACCTTTACAATATATCTCAGAAATAGCCTTGCCAATTTCTTTTGGACAGGCAATTGTAATTTTCCAACCACCTCTCTGCCAAAGCATAAACTTAACCAATCGCTCAATATAAAACAAATTATCTTTTAATGATCCCTTATCAGATCCATCAACTATAGTTTTATATACCGACACATTGCCATTTTCACGTTCTACAGCAACAGCAACATCGACAGAACAACCATTTGCTTTAGACTGCTCAACAAATTTTTTATTCTCAAGATATGCCGGTTTGTAATCAGGGTCAAGAGAATCTTCAATCTGCAGCCCCTTATTTAATTTTTTTGCAGCTTCTTTATCGCAAATGATAGAGACATCCTTATGATTTCTAAGAACAGAAGCAGGACAATTCTCATCAAGCTCACCTTCAATCATATCGACCACAGCCTGAGCTTTATTTTCACCGGTTGCAATCAAAATTATCGACTTACATTCCATAATAGTTGCTATACCCATGGTTAAAGCAAACTTAGGAACTTTTTCATCATCTGCAAAAAAACGTTTATTGTCGTTTTTTGTCTGTTCTGTCAGTTCAATTTTATGTGTTCTGGAGTCAAATGAAGTACCCGGCTCATTGAAAGCAATATGCCCATTACTTCCAACACCAAGAATTTGAATATCAATACCTCCCATTTCTGAAATCTTGTTTTCATAACGATCACATTCTGTCAGGACATCCTCAACCATCCCATCAAGAAAATTTATATTGGAAGTCGGAAGGTTAACATGATCAAAGAGTTTCTGATGCATGAAATATCTGAAACTCTGGTGATGTTCAGCAGGAAGACCAATATATTCATCCAAATTAAATGTGTATATTTTTGAAAAATCTAAATTTCCCTGCTGATTTTTCTTAATCATATTTTTGTACATATCAACAGCACTACTTCCGGTAGCCAGCCCAACAACAAACTTTTCTTTAGTTGACTCATTATATTTCTGTATAAACAAATTACATGCTGTTTGAGAAACTGCAACTCTATCTTTTTCTACAATTATCTTCATTAATTTTTCTTTCTTGAATATTTAAAATTTTGACAACAAAAATTTACCTTAAAGGTTTAAAAACCTTAAAAACAGGAAAACATTTTCGAATTTTATCAACTACACAATTAATGTCAATACTCATATTATGATTTATTCCCTGTTTTTCTGGTTGGTTTGTTTCTCGGCAGCCCCGCCCTACAGCTGCTGATGCCGCAGACAACGCTAACTTGTTGATTGCAGATAGCTTCTGTATTTCTATCATATTACCTGGTTTTATAAAATTAAAACATTGTTGATGAACAACTTGCAACTTCGATGTTTCGGAAGAAATAAAAAAAACAAGTGTATTATTATATTTTTTCTTGATTCAGAAGTAACTTTTTAATTTTCATATCAAAAGGACTTGAGATCAGGTGTTTTTCTTGGAAAAGGTAAAAAAACATTATTGAATCCCCAAAAATTTGCCAAGCTCCGCCTTGAGCTTGAAATTTTTTAATATTTTTTAGATTTAAGGGCTTGAATAGCTTGACTATTCTCGAATTTTAGGTTCAACCGGGGGCAGAATTCTATTTACCTGAAGGTCTCGACCTGTATAAAGTCCGTTAAATCCTACTTTCTGCATTTTAATCCCATTTTTTCGAACTCTTTTTGAGAATTTATCCGGGAATTTATTCATGAAATCGGTGCAGAACTCTTTTGTTCCATAAACAACTCCATACGACATGTATCTGACTCTGCTATGCAAGGAATCAACAAATGACATACGTCCCCTCTTTTTTATCTCTTTTTCGACTTGTTCGTGTGAAAAACCTTTCTTTACAACCTTTCCATCGGGATCTGTGACTTCTTCTCCAGCATCAATAATATAAGATCTGTACCATTTTCTTGCCTCTAACCATTTGCTGTTGAAGACTTTGCGGTTCAGCAATCTTGCCGGAGGACAATCGCTGCTGTTAAAACGGTTTACCAGATCAACAACAGCCATTCTAGCTTTTCTGTTTCCTGCATACGCTGCA
>CAYTUX010000028.1:0-6097 GCA_964441455.1 uncultured Victivallales bacterium
TTTCTCTTTTCTTTTTAGTAGCTGGGTGAAAAATAAAAAATAACTCCCTGATTTCATTGATTTAAAAACATGTTTATCCTCTCAACCAGAAATTTAAGGGCAAATTTCCCTATTTTTTTGGTTTATTGTTTTGTTATTGTTGCTTTATTTTTTCACACCCTCACTTTGAATTTCTAAAAATCAAAGTAAGGGCGAGACTGCCGAACAAAACACCTGCAAATCAATTAGCTTTGTTTGCAGCATCAGCAACTGTCCGTTGGCGTGCTTCACCCCTGCCAAAACATCATTTAACCGGAAAACCAAAAAAATCATCTTTTAGATTTTTGGTTGAAAGAATAAACATCTGCGAACGGCAATATTTCTAGCTGCTGATAATGCACGTAAGTGCTCTAACTATTTTAAAGAAATATATGAAAAACATAAAGAAAAGGGCAAGTATCATTACGTTGCTTTTTCACACGTGATGAGAAAGTTACTTATCATACTTGTGGCAATGTTAAAGCCGAACAAATGTTTTGATGTGAAAAAACTTAATTTTGGACTTGCATTAACATAGCTCGTCTGCGGACGTGTAACCTCCTTCAGCCATTCAGTCCCGCCCTCACTTTGTGACATCCGAAGATTCAAAGCAAGGGCGAGGTGGCTTGCAAGAGCAACACAGTGCATAAAAATTGTGCCTCTCGGCACTCCATATTTCGCTTTAAAAGCAGTTATATAGTATAAGTATACATCTAATTCTGCTTACGAAGCGGAAGATGGACTGATATCGCAAGTTGTTGTTTTGGTAGGAATGGTTTTTCAAAATAGAACAACAACAAAACAATTAACCGTAAAATCAAGGAAATCACCTTTATAAAAACTTTTTTATTGATTTCAAAGGAAACAAAGTTTAAAGTGCGCAAATATTTATTTTACAAAAATCACAGAAAGAAATAAGAATGCATAAAATAAGATACAACCATAGCACCGATAGAGTCAAAAGATTCATAGACAGACTTAAAAAAAACATATTAGGCGACAGCATCACTCTTGATGCGGAATTTGCACTGTGTCCAAACCAGGAACATATAAAATATGAAAATCGTCTAAATGGAAAATTTAAGAAAATTATAGAAGGTGAAAAATGGGGAAAGACCTGGGATAGTGCATGGTTTCACATCACAGGCAAAGTACCAACTGAATGGACAGAAAAAACAGTTGTTGCCAACCTGGATTTCAATGGAGAAGCTCTGATATTTGATAAAACTGGCTGCCCGATATATGGTCTGACAAATGGATCAGTCTTTGATGCACATTACAGTAAGGATATCTATAGAATGTTTGAGCCTGCAAAAGGCGGAGAGACTGTTGACCTATGGATAGAAACAGCAGCAAATAATCTGTTTGGTATTCAACAGGAACAAAATCCTGATCCAAAATCCGAACATCTGCACGGGCACTATCTCGGCATTGCACAGAAACTGAAACTTTGCGTATTCAATGATGAAGTATGGCATATGTGGCTGGACTATGTGATTCTGTTTTCTCTGTTTACCTCTCTTGAAAAAGAGTCACCAAGATGGAAAAGACTTCTGAAGGGCATGGAAGATGCAATAAACATATATTCTGAAAAAGTCGAAAATGCTGCTGCTGCAAGAGCAGTACTGAAAAAACTCTGGACTCCTGCAAATGCTTCAGACATGAAGGTTACAGGCATTGGACATGCTCACATCGACACAGGTTGGTTATGGCCGGTGAAAGAGACTATCAGAAAGTGTGCAAGAACATTTGCAAGCCAGATTGATTTAATCGAAAGATATCCTGATTATATATTTGGAGCTTCACAACCCCAGCATTATCAATTTGTGAAAGACCACTACCCTACCCTATACGAAAAAATTAAAAAATATGTAAAAGAAGGTCGCTGGGAGCTCCAAGGTGGCATGTGGGTGGAAGCAGACTGCAATATAATCAGCGGTGAGTCAATGGTTCGCCAATTTTTACATGGCAAAAACTTCTTTATGGATGAATTCGGCATCGATGTTAAAAACCTTTGGATACCTGATGTGTTCGGATATTCAGCAGCTATGCCGCAGATTATTAAAAAATCAGGCGTTGACTTTTTTCTGACACAAAAAATTTCATGGAATCAGTTTAATAAATTCCCATTCTATATTTTCAACTGGCGCGGTATTGATGGAACAGAAGTTGTTACTCACTTCCTCCCTGAACATGGATACAATGGTGAAGTCGTCCCTGAAAAACTGATTGCAGCTCAAAAGAACTTTACAGAAAGTGACATCATTGATGAATACGTTTCGCTATTCGGTATCGGCAATGGCGGTGGCGGACCAAAAGAAGAGTACGTAGAACGTGGTGAAAGAATGAAAAACCTCGAGGGTTGTCCAAAATGGACATTTGGACAAGCAGAAGATGCTCTGGAGAGAATGAAAAATTTCTCAGAAGAGTTTGAAACATGGTCCGGTGAGCTCTATTTGGAATATCATAGAGGGACATACACTACACAAGCTCTTACAAAAAAACTGAACAGAACTCTTGAAAATACACTGCGTTTCGTAGAATACATCTATTCATGTCTTCCTTTTGACCAATACCCGGCAGAAGAGCTAAAAGATATGTGGCAGGTTTTGCTGATTAATCAGTTCCACGACATCATACCGGGCTCTAGTATTAAAAAAGTATATGATACAACAACAAACGAATATATGTGTGCTCTCAAAACTTGTTCAGAACTTATTGAACAGGCTGGAGAAAAATTGTTTGTAAAAAATGATGACTGCATAACGCTGACAAACATTCTTTCTTTTGACTACACTCAAAAGGTTTCTCTGCCGGAAAGCTGGTCAGGTTATGAAGTTGTTGATGCTCAAAATAATAAGCTTGATGTTCAAGAAGATGAAGATGGCATTTTTGTTCTCACAACTATACCGGCAAACAGCTTCATCACACTGACAAAAGGGAAGAATAATGAGGCAGCTTCCGAAAAACTTCAGGAACTTGTTCTTGAAAATGAACTTATCAGATACGAGTTCAATAAAGAAGGTGCTTTAATAAGTGCTTTTGACAAAGAAATCAACAAAGAGATTATGCAAGATAAAGGCAACGTATTTTCTGTATATGAAGATCGTCCCCTTATGTATGGTGCATGGGATATAGAAATCTATTACGAAGATCAGTTCATTGAACATTTAAAAATTGCGAATGCTGAAATGCTGACGGCAGGAAAAGTTTTCTCTGCACTTCAATTCCAGCACTCTGTTTCTGAAAATTCAACTCTTACTCAAAAAATTGTCCTTTCAGCAAACAGCAAGAGACTGGATTTTGAAACAAAAGTCGATTGGGACGAATCAAACAAAATGCTCCGTGTTGAATTTCCGGTCAATGTGCTTTCAAACGAATTTACATCAGACATACAATATGGAACAGTAAAACGTCCAACCCACAGAAATACTTCATGGGATATGGCAAAGTTTGAATCCGTTGCACATAAGTTTGTTGACCTTTCAGACAACGGTTATGGGGTTGCATTGCTCAACGACTGCAAATATGGTCATAAAGTCTTTAACAATGTTATCGACCTAAACCTGCTGAGAGCACCAAAATATCCTGATCCTGAAGCAGACATAGGCTATCATGAATTCACATACAGCCTGCTGCCTCACATGGGAACATTAGTTGAATCAAATGTAATTGCTGAATCTCAAATGCTGAATATCAAACCTTTCTGCTTTGAGAACTGCGAAAATAAATCAGTTGAAACTCCTTGTTCAATTAAAGGCGAAGGTATATCAATCGAAGTAATAAAAAAGGCAGAAAAAGAAGACTGCATAGTCATCAGACTTGTCGAATTGAATGGAAGAAACAGTAAAGCAACGCTTGAGTTCTCCAATAAAAATGCAAAACTTGTGGAAACAAACCTTATGGAATGGGAAAATGCTCATTCATCAGAATCAACAGCAGAACCGGTTAATATAAAACTCGCACCATTTGAAATAAGAACCTACAAAATCATATAATTATAGAAAAAAGCGAGACACGCAGTGCGAAGGCTCGCTCGGCAGTAATATAAATAAGTTGCTAACATCGGCAAGCTGCCTCCTTTAGGATGCTAAAGGTTAAAATGCCTTAAGCAAGATCTTAAGCAATCTTAAATTAAACTCTTTTAAAGTGCAATTTTTAGAATTTCAATTGCGTGTTCAGGTGTAAGAGGAAGAAAAGATCCTTTTCGCAGAACTTTATTACCCATCTCTTCAATTCGATCAGCAGGTATATCCAAGTCACTCAGAGATACCGGCATACCGATAGATTTGAAAAATGTTTCTGTCTTTTCAATACCCTCAAGAGCCATACCTTCAAGATCAGCAGGTTTATATTCAACACCCCAGACCCTATTTGCATACTGAGCAAATCTTTCCACGTCCATTTTGTATACATATTGCATCCAGGCAGGGAAAACTACGGCAAGTCCTGCTCCATGTGCAACATCATAAATTCCGCTGATCTCATGTTCAATAATATGACTACCCCAATCTTCTACTCTACCTGTACCCAACAAACCATTATGAGCTACAGAACCAGCCCACATAATTTCAGCCCATGCGTCATAATCTTCATTGTCGGCAAGAACCTTTGGAATATTTTCAATGACAGTCTTCAGAGTAGCTTCACATAGTCTATCAGTAAACTTAACACTCTTGAGCTTTGTAAAATATCTTTCCATAACATGAGCCATGATATCAACTGCTCCGCAAGCCATATGATAAGGAGGTAAAGTCATCGGCAACTCAGGATCAAGAATAGCAAATTTTGGGCGCATAACCTGTGCAGCGATGCCACGTTTAAAGTCACCATCCTCATTTGTTATAACTGAGTTAAAACTTGTCTCGCTACCAGCTGCGGGAATGGTAAGAACAACACCAATTGGAAGGCAATCCTCAACCGGCTTTCCTTCATAGAAATCCCAGACATCGCCATCGTATGGCACACCTATGCCAATTGCCTTAGCCGAATCTATTACGCTACCTCCCCCAACTGCAAGAATAAAATCCACACCTTCTTTACGGCACAAATCCACACCTGTGTGTACCAATGCAAGTCTTGGATTAGGCATCACTCCTCCAAGCTCCACAAAATCAACATCAGAATCATTTAAAGATTTCACAACTGTGTCATATAAACCGCTACGCTTGATTGAATCTTTTCCATAATGTAAAAGAACCTTTTTACAGCCGGTTGAGGCAACTTCTGCACCCACTTCATTTTCCTTTTTCTTACCAAAAATCACTTTTGTCGGCATATGATATACAAAATTATTCATGTTAATCCCTTTCGATTATTTTTTAAATTAAAAACTGTTATTATTATACACTATTAAAACCAATATTAAAACCTTGTTTTTCTGTTTGAACGACAAAACATGCATTTCGACCAATAAAATTAGTGATTGACGTTTTGTTTTTGTCCGTTTTGGGTAATACTTTTGAATAAATATTATAAGATGCTTAATAGCAGAATGTTAAGTAATATTTACTCAATTAATGCAAAAAACACGCTTTGCGCATTTCACCTTGGGAAGCCATTTTGGTTTTTATGCAATAAAAACCCGAAACTGAGTTTCAAGATTAGTAAAGATTTTGCCTTGCAGGCAGTAATCATAGTATAAGCATACATGTTACCTGCCTAAAAGGTAAAAGATGTGCCGATATTGAAAGTTGTTGTTTGGGGAAAAATGGCTTTCCAAAATTCAAAGAAAAAAAATACTGCAACCGAAAAATTAAGGATTAAAACCTTAAATTTCTGGTTGAGAGATAAACATGTTTTTAAATCAATGAAATCAGGGTTTACATTATACTTTTATCACTCTTTGGGTGATAAATTAGAAAATTAGTTTAGCGGACGCCGAGGACGTATTAGCTCCTCCCCTTACTAAGGGGAGGTGTTCGAGGGACGAGATCGGAGGGGTTTTTCCTCCCGTTCTTACAAGACAATATTAGTCTGCACATCGGGAGGGTTGCCCAGCTATTAACTTTACATTGGAGTTTTATATAGGATTGTTTTTTCTGATATGTTAGTAGCTGGGCCGCCGACCGAAAAGGGC
>CAYTUX010000029.1:0-14299 GCA_964441455.1 uncultured Victivallales bacterium
TGCTTTTGTAAATTAACATAAAAACAGAAAGGCATATACAATGAGCAGAAAACCACGTAAAACTTATGATGCGGCATTTAAGACTCGAGTAGCTCTCGAGGCTTTGAAAGAGCCTTATTTTATAAGATCATGAGCAATCTGTTTGAAGATGCTAATATTTTCATCACTTATTCCGACTGGAACAAAAGAATTATTCACAATGCTTCTTCCTGTAAAAATTTCGAACCATAGAGCACCAATCAGATAGCAGCCGGCATTATTTGCATGCCGACTGTCAAACCCTATAGCTGCTTTACCATCATATGTATTACCTGTAAGCCAATAATAACCTTCAATTAATGAACCTGACTGGTCAGGTAATTTCAACAAAGGCGGATTTTCAAAATCAAAATATTCATCGACTTTATATTTCAAAAATTTTCGAGCTTTTTGCATTGCTTCCCCGGAAGGAATAATTCTACAGGAGTATTTAGCTGACATTTCTGAATAATTTTCATTAAGCATCTCAAACATTTTTTTCTGTTCTAGACCAAATTCTTCCAACTGTTCACTATCTGTTCGATATGCCCATGTTTGATGAATCAAGATTTCTGCACTTGGAGCCAATTCATTAACAAGATGATATAAGTTCCCAAAATATGGTTCAAAAGATTTTTTAATCCAACTTTTATGACTAACCTGTTGAAGGGTCACATAATCCCAGTTATCTTTTACAAGAATCTCCCTAAGATTCATTGAAACAGAATCTTTAGAATTATTATATGCAAAATTATATGGTTTAACATCATTAAGGAGGTCACATTGTTCAACAAGATTCCAATGTTTTTCCAGAGAGCATCCACCCAGATCAGCTCTACCAAAGCATAACTCTGCATTTTCATCTGCTGCTATAAAATCATTCATATATTTTAGTGCATTTCCTGAAAAACTATTACCAATTGTCAACAACTTTTTCATATTATTAGTCCTTATTATATCACAATTAAAGATAAAATTTTAATATAACCGAGACTCAATTGCAATAATATTAATTGTAATATCAACTGCGAAATATTTTTTAGACAAATAAATTTCTTGTTTTATCAATTATTGTTCTATATAATTTGTGCTTTTAATAAGAGAGGTGAAATATGCTCCCGAAGAATCAACCATTTATTTTCATAAAGCCACATGCGATAAATAATGAATATGCTAATCTTTATATCGAACAAATTTTCAAACAATACCAGATACAAACTATTGAATCAGGGATTATTCAAGGTTCGGAAATAAGAAGAGATGGTCTTATTGATAAACATTATGCCGTTAACGCCCATGCGGGAACAATTAAAGATCCTTCTAAGCTTTTTCTGCCGACCGAAGCTATAGAAAAGTTTCTGAAAACTTTTAATATATCCTGGCATGAAGCTTTAGATAAATCAATGGTTATAAGCGGACAGTGTTTTCAAGACAAAATGAAACTTGGTTCAGAAGAACTTTATGACCAATGGGGAGAAAATGGATTTACCAAAATTTCATCGGGCGTTTATGTCTCTTTCTTCAAAGAACAGAATTGTTTTGTACTAAATGGATTCTATACATCAAACCGAGATATGTTCACGGAAGACAATGCCTCAATTAAGTGGTCGATTATTGAATTTAATCCTGAAGTTTTGATATGGGAAAAATTCAGAACAGATATAATTGGCAAAACAGATGCTGCAAAAGCTGTATCATCCTCAATCAGGGGGTTTCTCAACATAAACAAAGAGAAGGCCAATTTAAGAATAACATATAAAGAAAACATTATACATGCAAGTGCTTCTCCCTTTGAAGCCTTAATCGAAAAAAACATATGGCTTGGAAACAATTTCAAACCTATGACAGATCCATTATACAGACTTCTTTCAAAAGATTGCATTGACATGGAACAAATAAAAGAGTTATACAATATAAACCCGGTTATAGATTCACATGGAGAAACGGATACATTAACTGATTTTCTGGAAGATAAAGACACATTGGAAGTCGCAAATTTTATCAAATCATTGTAAAGTATAAATAACGAAAGAGAAGATGAAATATTTAATAAATTGGGATATATTGATATTCAGCATCTTGCACCACGAATAAAAGCAAAAATAATGATGGGAACAGGTCTTATGGACACCATATGCCCCCCATCAACACAATTTGCCGCATACAATAAGATCAAATCAGAAAAAGAGGTTGTATTTTATCCGGAATTCGGACATGAAGGTCTTGCTGACCACGAAGACAAAATCATGCAATTTTTCGTAAAAAACCTATAACCATACAAACTGGTGGGATTTCATATTTCTCTTAAAAAGAATTGCGTTTAAACTAAATTAATGTATAATTTAGTCCTAATATAACAAATTTGATTTATACACTAAAACATCAGTAAAAAAAATGACATATAAATACAACAGCAAAACAGCATTAGTTCCGATAATAACGGTATTACTAGTTGTCGGATTTCTTGTCACAAGTTTAGCAAGTTTCTTTGTATCAAGAGCCTCGCTTAGGGAAGAGATATCATACAATGAACTGCCTCTTACAAGTGACAATATATATTCCGAGATACAGCGGGATCTTCTTACACCAATATTCATCTCATCCACAATGGCAATAGACACATTTCTTAGAGATTGGGTACTAAATGGGGAAATTGGACCTGAACACATTGTGAATTACCTAAGTGAAATCAAACAAAGATACAACACAGTCACCAGTTTCTTTGTATCAGATATAACAATGAACTATTATTATGCAGATGGGATCCTCAAAACTGTTTCGCCGGATGAACCTAGAGATGAATGGTATTTCAGAGTTAAAAATATGGAAGATGATTACGAAATAAATGTGGATCCTGATATGGCAAATCAGGATCGGATGACAATATTTATCAACTACAAAGTCTATGACTACAATCAAAACTATATTGGTGCAACAGGTGTAGGTTTAACAATATCCTCCGTTAAAGAATTAATAGAAAAGTATCAGAGAAAATACGGCAGAACTATATACTTTTTTAATGAAGATGGTGAAATAAAGCTAAGCGGCAAAAAAATTAAACACGACAAAAAACACATATCATCTTTATCTTATCACAAAAAATTAAAAGAGCTGAAAAAATCGAGACAAGAGCAGCGTTTCACATTCAAAAAGGACAAGAGATTGGTACATGCAAACATTCGTCATATCAAAGAATTTAAATGGTTTTTAGTTGTTGAACAGCCGGAAGGTGAAGCATTAAAAGAAATATATACAACTCTAATTATTAACCTTTTAATTTGCATTGCAATAACAATGATAGTTCTATACCTTGTAAGCATATCCGTATCATCATATAAAAAGAGAATAGAGACTTTGCGAGGCATAGTACCAATATGTTCATATTGCAAACAGATTCGAGATGACAAAGGGTACTGGAATAAAGTTGAAAAGTTTATTGCAGAGCACACTGAAGCTGAATTCACCCATAGTATCTGTCCTGATTGTATGAAGGAACATTTTCCGGAATACAGCGATGAGGATGAAAAATAATCTTAGATTTTCAGTTGCAGATATAAAAATGTATTTTAATCAATAAAACTAGGATTTAAATTATGTTTTTATCTCCAATTGGGTGATAAAAACAAAAAAATATATGCAGCATACTTATAAAAAGTAGTTTATGTTATTATTGTATAAAATGTTAAATTACGCTTTGCGATTGCTCGCTTGAGAAACCATTTTGGTTCTTGCGTAGCAAGAAATCAAAACTGACTTGCAAGAGTAGTGCAGATTTAGCTTTAAAAGCAGTAAGATAGTACAAGTGTACATCTTATTCTGCTTGCGAAGCCAAAGGTGTGCTGCTATCGCAAGTTGTTGTTTTGATAAAAATGGTTTTTCAAAATTGAACTGCAAAAAAATTACAACCGAAAAATTAAGGAAAATAATCAATCTGAGATTTCATTCTTGAAAAAACAGGCGTAAAAGTATAAAATTTTAATTTAGTTGCTTTTAAAAACAGCAGATATTTGCTGTATGTTGTAAAAAAAACATAATATTAACAAAATCGTTTTCATATAACTAGATTCTCTGCAATAGTTGTAGATACATTTAGAAGATGCTTACTGGTAAAAAAAATTAAAGGAGTCATGATGGATAAAAATAAGCTCGCACTTGCTGCGGCGACACTAAGTTTTATAACAACGGCAAATGCTGCATTTTGGAGCAGCACATCTCTGGAAGTTCTAGTTGGAGACAATTATGAATATGGCGAAGGTACAAAGAGCAGTACTATATTAACATTCGAACATGCCGACGGATGGGAATTCGGTGATAACTACTTCTTTTTTGATATAACAGATTGGGAAGATAGTGATATCAATGTATATGGAGAATTCAATCCTCGTCTAAGTTTATACAACATATATAACGCAATTGCAGAAAAAGAGCTCAACACCGGATTCATAAGTGATGTTCTTATATCCGGGCAGATTGATGCCGGCAATAACTTCAGAGCATATATGGGTGGTTTCGCTGTTACTTTTAATGTTCCCGGAATTCAATACTTTTCTGTTAACTTCTTTTATCGAGATAATCCGGAAGTTGATGGTTCTACATTTCAAATCACTCCCGTATGGACAGTACCCTTTGAATTTGCAGACATTAAGTTTGTTTTCAGAGGTTTTCTTGATTGGATCGGAGAAGAAGGCGACAACCCAAAAGAAGTTCTAGCTCAACCACAATTACTATTAGACTTGGGTAACTTCTGGAACAAACCGGATCGCCTGTTTATTGGTGCAGAATATCAGTACTGGCATAATAAATATGTTGGTGGCAACGATATATTCCGTGATGAAAACTGTCTTCAAGGCATGGTTAGATGGGTATTTTAAAATCCTAAATGTTATAAATTAAATATTTAGAACTTTATTATAGAGAATAGTTTTGCTTAAGAAGCTATAGGTATAAATATAAACTTCTATTAATATCTGCCTATAATAATTGCTGAAGCCATATCTTTTATTTTTTGTGCAGAATCTTTTTGGCGAGCAGGAATACGATTTTTTATGGAAACAATAAACAACTTAATATCTACAAGCCAGCTGGCTGCATGGATTACCCTTGTTATATCTTTTGGCATTCTGGCAAAAGCAGCTGATGTGTTTGTAGACAAATCTGTCCTTCTTGCCGAAAAATTAAAGATACCAAAACTTATTATAGGTCTTATTCTTGTATCGCTTGCAACAACTGCACCGGAACTTTCAGTATCTTTGGTTGCAGCCATCGACGGAAACCCCGCAATGGCATTAGGAAACGCAATAGGTTCTATAATATGCAATACCACACTAGGTCTGGGCTTGTGCGGACTAACCACAATTACAGCAATAAAATTAATACCTCAGGCATCCAAAGCAACACTATCTGTACTCTTTATTGTTGAAGCATTTGCATGTTTCTTTGTTTTTAGAGATAAAACACTCTACAGAACAGAAGGTATAATATTATTGGCTATATTCTTAATATATATAATATATCTTGTTATATCACATATAAAAAATAATAAAGAACCTCAAATTCCACATAAAGATTATAAGCAGAAGAACATTTTTGTAATAATAGTATTTTTTATAATCAGTGTATCTTTTATAATTTTTGCCAGTAAATTTATTGTAATCTCTGCAGCATCAATTGCATACCATTTTCACATAAAAGAGGCAATAGTTGCTTTAACACTTGTTGCACTTGGAACATCTATTCCTGAAGTTGCAACATGTATAACAGCGGCAAGAAAAGGCCAGGGTGATATTGCTGTGGGCAACATACTTGGAGCAAATATAATGAATATATGCTGGGTAGCCGGGGGTTCTGCAATTGTAAATAATCTTACTCTTGATGCAAAAGACATATACTTCATGTTCCCGGCAATGTTTGCTGTAACAATTACAATGGCAATTCTGATATTAAACAACTTTACAATTACTAAGAAAAAAGGTGCGATACTATTAGCATTATACATCATTTACATGATCAGCTTCTTTATCGTATATAAGAGTTAAGATTTAACAAATAAAAATTAAGAGCAAAGCTTCTATTTACGCATTTGTGCATTCAGTTGGTGTATTCCTTAAGAAGTTTAACATACAGCTTGTAATTGTCAAGCGAGACATTTGGAGGTGTCTGATGGTCGCAACTGATAATGTATCCACCCTCCTCAACCGTAGGCATTAAACGCTCAAATTCAGTTCTCAGAGCATCTTCTCCCTTATCCATAACCATCTTATCAAAATGACCTATATAAATCTGATCAGGATTTATTTCTCGAAGCTCATTCAAGTCCACTCCAGCCTGTCTTTCTAAAGGAAGAATTCCTTCAATACCGGCTTCGGCAAACCATTTTGAACCTTCGGTAATATCGCCATCCGAATCAATAATAACTTTAATTCCCTTAGATTTAATATGCGGAATAACCTCTTTATAATAAGGCAGCATAAACTCATCAAAAAGATTTTTTCCAATCATCATACCGTTGTTATAACTCATATCTTCACCAAAAGTCATGAATTCAGGCACGCAATATGTACAGATTTCATCAACAATCTTTATAATCCACTCTGCATTTCTTCTGTTTATATCATGCATGATTTCAGGACAATCATAAAATGCAAAAAGATGGTTTTCAATTCCAAACAGTACTCTAGGCAGCCAGAAAAAACCCTCTACAGTGAACCATACAGCAGCTTTACCATCTTCATGATCTGTTGCAAATTTTTCCCATTTCTCAGGGTTTACGATTTTTCGCTCATTATCAGCCAACGGAAAATAAAATAGATTTGGTAGAACATTATCATAATAGTCAGCAGAACTTCTAATTATGGCGGCACCATGTGACGCAGGCTGACGGCAGTTCGGAGAAAGTGAAACAACCCAGTCCTGATAATGTAAGTCCAATCCAAAATACTCCATAATCTCTGCACGATTCATACCCGTGGGTAAACCATCCTCTATCCATCTATCTATAGTTTTATCCCACCATGAAGCCCATTCCATTATCGGGTAACGATCAGATTTCTCAAAGTTTAAAATTTTCTTAAAAACATCTACTATATTTTTCATAATAAAAATCCATGTTGATTTAAATGTTGTTTAATCTTTACAAAGAAAATGATTTTTTGCAAGACCAAAAAATGGTTGTTTTTTTAATCCTTGTTTTTCTGGTTGGATACTATCTCGGCAGGGAGTAAAGCACCCGTCTAAAAACAGCATTCAACCAGTAAAACAGGGTTCTCTTGATAAAAATTACAAAAATAATTTCACAAAACTACAAATATACTATATAATGAAGGTAAAATTTAAAATACTGTAATAGTTGGCTAAATAATCATTGATTATTGAGTGTTCTTCAACAGATTAACCAATCAAAGGTTGAAAAAAATCACTTTTGAAATTATTAACAAATGCTAAAATTATTTATGAACAGGTATATTATTACAAGATTAATAATTCAGAGTTCAAAAAAACTAATTACAGTAAAAACACAGCCTTTAGAGGCTGGAACTCTTATAATATAGTTCTTTTAAGTATTTATATAACCAGCAAATTTCATATTTTAACAATGCCCGAATTTTTTATTAAAACTTATCTGTTTGCAATACATACTGCATGTAAAAAGTGGATAAATTGGCGTGCATCTTTTACTGCTATAATACTTGGCATAATTGCGTTTATCAGTTATCATTCTTGTATAACTTATGATTTTCTTAATTATGATGATCAACGTGTTCTTATTGAACATCCGGAATTATACAATCAGCCAAATGCAATTGTAACTTTCAAAGCCATCATTCTAGAGAACTATCCACGCGAAGAGCCGCTCTTATTACGAGATTTATCATGGGCACTAGATAGTCGTATTTTCGGATTCAAAAATCCTCGTGGAGCACATTTTGGAAATATCCTAATTCACTCTTTTGTAATCATTCTATTCTTCGTATTTATTCTAACATTAACACGAAAATATAAAACAGCACTGGTTGCCGCAATTTTATCGCTATCATTGGCGGTACATGTTGAACCCGTTGTATGGGTTATGGGCAGGAAAGACGTATTGGTATCATTTTTCGGACTGCTGGCTATGATTGCTACTATCCGTATGACAGATTCCTCAGGGAAACCGTCTAAAATTATTTATTACTTTTTGACATTGTTATTTGTTTTCATGGGATTTTTTTCAAAAATCAGTGCCATTGTATTTCCTCTGACACTTATGGTTTTAGCCGTATTGCGTCCTTATCTTTGCACCGACCGATTACCGGACGATTCATTGCCATGGAAAAGAACATTTTACTATATTATCATATTTATTCCACACTTGATAATGAGCTTTATCGTTTATAAATGGTATAATGGTGTTCTTACTGCATATGGTATTATGGAAAGAGAATATGATGCTACAGCTTTGGAGCATTTGCGTAATCTGCTCATAATCAATCCTCTTGTGTTTTGGAGGTATATGAGTAATATAGTTATGCCTATAAAACTTTCATTATTTTATAACTGGCCAAGCATTTCATCTAATTTCGCTTGGTATCATATAGCACTATCAGCAGCAACCATTTTGGTCAGTCTGGGATTAGCTGTTTTTATGTTTCTTAAGCGAAAAGACTTATTATGTTACTTCTTAATATTCTGGGTATTAATGATTCCTTATCTTAACCTTGTATATTTCGGTATATGGGTTGCCAACCGCTATATCTATTTTTCATCATTTTTCATTTTGGCAATGGCAACAACAGCATTTATTCCAATATTGGAATCAAAATCAAAGCTTATTCGTGGAGCTATTATATTTCTCTTATTTGCTTTTTGCATATTCAACATTTCTAATAGGTCAAAGTATATGAAAGTTTGGGAAAATGATGAAACTTTATGGAGCTACGAAGTAGCCCTACCCGACCCACGGCCAGAAGCTTTTGAGAATCTTGCAAACCATTATTACACAATAGGAAGACAAAATATAGAATTACGCAACATCTGTTTTTCTAATGTAAATAAATTAATTGATACGGCAAGATACAAACTGGGAAATTCGCCTAAAGATAAACCATTGCCGGTATTATATCGCATGCTATTTCTCGATGCATTAATGAGTATAGTGCAAGAAGCCTCTTATGACGAACAATTAGAAAAATTATTACTGGTAGAGAAACTGAAACCTGATTTTGATGCTGTATTGTGGCAACTAACAGTTCTTGAATATAAGCAGGCACTAAAAACTAAAGATCAAGAAGCTCAAAAAAAGCTCGTTGACAACTCTCTAATTTGGTATAAAAGATATTTGAGTGCGGCAAAAAATGATGTTAATGCCAGAAAAAAAGACAAATCTGTCAGAGCCGAGTTCATAAGCGACTTTCCGTTTGTAAAAGATAAAATCAATGCACTAGACAATTGAAAAGTGTATTATCGTGATAAACACATAAATACGAAAAGGATTATTAGATGTGGAAAAAACAGATAATATCAGTTATTCTGCCTACCTATAACGAAAAAGAATCTATCAAAAAATTTATTGAAGAGCTTGAAGAGCTAAAAATTGTTGATGACATCATTGTTATTAACAATAATGCGGCTGCCGGCACTAGCGAGGAGGTGTCCTCCACGTCTGCAAGGGAAATCCACGAAAGCACACAAGGATATGGTGCCGCAATACAACGAGGATTCAAAGAAGCAATTGGCGATCTTGTAATGGCCTTTGAACCTGATGGCACATTTAAAGCAAACGATGTCTATAAACTACTGTCTTATTCTGATGATTTTGACATTGTATACGGAAGCAGAACCGTAAAAGAACTCATCTGGCATGGTGCAAATATGGGACTATTCCTAAAATGGGGAAATTATGCGGTTGCCAAATTGATGGAGTTTCTTTTTAATACAATTAACCTGACTGATGTCGGCTGTACCGTTCGGTGTATTAAACGCAAAAACTTAGAACAAATAAGCCCTTACTTCACAGTAGTGGGAAGTTTTTTTGGACCGGAGATGATGCTAATTTCAATTGCTCAAAAACAAAAGATTGTCCAAATCCCAGTTAACTATACCAAGCGGATCGGTTCTTCAGCTGTTACCGGAAACAAATGGGTGGCCTTTTTGCTTGGGTTTAAAATGATCTGGCTAATTGTTCGATACCGTTTTAGAAGCTGGTTTAAACGCGATGCATTTAAAATCATGGACAATAAAATATGAACAACACTCAAAACAACAATAAAAAACAGATATCGCAGGAAAAAGTTCTATTTATAATAATATTGATATTATCTTATCTGCTCGGTGTATTTTTCCGAATATACCTTCTAAATGACCAAGTACTCCTTGATGACGAATGGCACAGTATGGCATTTGTTATTGACAAACCATTTGTTTTTATTCTTACTCATTTTGCCGTTCCAAATGGATTTACATCTATTCCTCTAAATATTTATGACTGGATACTATTAAACAGTATTGGTTGGTCTGAAACATGGCTACGACTTCCATCCATCTTATTAGGACTGATTTGTTTAATATTTGGGCCTATTTTAGCTAAATCAATCATTGGTATACGTGCTGCAATTATACTGTCACTTCTTATCGCAATTTCACCTATATTAATATTCTACTCGCGTGTGAGTCGACCTTACAGTGCGGTAGTCTGCCTTGGTTTTTTTTGCATACTCTATGCTGCCCGCTGGATGAAATTCGGCAAAATATTTGATGGACTCAGCTTTGCTATTTGTGGCGTACTTGCTGTATACTGGCATCCATTTGCAGCCATAACCGTAGGCACAATTGCTGCGTCTATGTTACTAACCTGTATATGGCACAACACACATAACTGTCTATCTATTATTAAAGCCACTCCATCTTGGCGGCAAACAGGACTGATTATCGCTAGTATGGGTGCTGTCGGAGCCATTCTAATGTTGCCCGCAATTTTGAATTCATTGCATAATTCAATGTTCGATGTTGCACAACAAGGAACAATCCAACTGTCAAGCTGGTTACGTACTTCTTCATTATTCGCCGGTACTGCAAACACTGTTATGAACATACTATTCTGGGGGCTGATCATTGCCGGAATTATACACCTATGGGAAAATAACAAATGGTTAGCCGGCACATTGGCTACATGCTTTCCCATGCAGATGCTCGCACTAATACTGTCACGCCCGCATTCCTGCCATGTTGGTATTGTCTTAACTCGTTATAGTATCATACTAGTACCGGTCAGCTTGTTATTGGTAGCATGTGCACTACAATCTTTCCTTACTGCACTGAACCAACGAAACCACTCAAAACCTTTGCTTAACTGGCTACTAATATGTGCTTTTATAGCAACGCTTTTTCTTACCGGACCATTGTATAAAATAATGTCAAAACCAAATAACTTTACCAACCATAGAATCTTTCAGCATAAATACGGACAAATTGACTGGAGCCACTCATTTCACAGTGACTTTGTTCCAGCCGGTTTTCCATTAAGAACAGAAATTCGTACCGACGAAGTGTCAGGCTTCTATAGATTTCTTCGAGAAAATTGCACCAATCGCATAATTGTGGAATACCCAATGACGATTGGAGATCATTTTAACCCTTACTATTTTTATCAATGGTATCATCAACGACCTGTAATCATTGGATATACAACCGGCATAAGCAATCCTACTCCATTAAAAGGCAGAGGCGTTTATGGAAACACTTATGTCGATGAAGTTCTAAATATTACAGCTAACTATTCGAAATTACACTTTTATAACTTCATTGATATGAACGATTTTTCAAACATGAGAAGACAAAACGTAGAATACATAATCTTTCATAAACAGTTCGAGGCAGATCTTTCTAAAATTGCTCCGCCACCTAGGGATTTTAATGTGATACTGGAAAAATACAGACGCAAATTTTATGTTGTATATGAAGATGAAAATATCACAGTATTCAGCATGGAAACCAACAGTAAAATTACCACAAAACAAATGCGCTAGCAAAAAACAAGATGTAGAGTTTATTATGATAGGAACATCCAAAGTAGTAGTGGTCATGCCTGCATATAATGCAGAAAAGACATTACGCAAAACCGTTGCCAACATTGATCGCAATATAGCAGATTGTATTATTCTTGTTGATGATGCCAGTAGTGACGAGACAATAAATATAGCAAAAGATATGGATCTGCTTGTATATAAACACGACAAAAATATTGGATATGGTGGCAACCAGAAAAGTTGCTACCGCCTTGCCCTTGCTCAAGGTGCTGATATCATCGTTATGATTCACCCTGATTATCAATATGACCCGCGACTTATGCCAGCAATGGCATACATGATCAATTCCGGGGTATATGATGTCGTACTAGGCTCTCGCATCTTAGGGAAAGGTGCTCGGACAGGAGGCATGCCCATGATCAAATACATTGCAAACCGTTTTCTCACAGCCTTTCAGAATATTGTTCTTCGCGAAAAACTTTCAGAATACCATACCGGCTACCGTGCATTCTCCAAAGATGTACTGAAAACACTTCCTCTGGAAGAAAACTCTGATGATTTCGCCTTCGACAATCAAATGCTATGCCAAATTATCGCATTTAGCTTCCGAATGGGAGAAATTTCTTGCCCAACACGTTACTTTGCAGAAGCATCATCTATAAACATGTATCGCTCCACAGTTTATGCATTCAGCGTAATCACCGGTAGCTTACGTCTGGCATTGCACCGTATGGGATTTAAAAACAACCGATTATATGGAAATCAAGGACGCAAGTTAAGTAAACTTGAATCATTTATAAAAGAATAAAACAGATGAAAACAGATCCCGTAAAGACAAAAGAATCCGCAATATATAATTATGATAAATGTAATATATGTAATACAATAATATCAGATTCCGTATCTCATATTATTACAACTACACCTGGCAATACTACCGTAGAATATGTACGTTGTCCAAATTGCGGTTTATTATGTATCCACCCCATGCCAACAACAGAAATTATAACCAGTTTCTACGATGCGGATTACTACGGATTAGGAGAAACAAAGTTTATTAGCTGGATGGATTTAATTAGAGGGATATGTTTAAAAAGACGAGCAAAACATGTGTTTTCTACGACAGCACAAAAGCTCAACCGAATACTTGATGTTGGTGCCGGTGATGGGCGATTTCTTAAGTATATGCATAACCTTGGATATGAAATATACGGCACCGAGTTACCAGGTCAAGCCTATGATCGTGCTGCTCTAATCAAAGATATAAATTTATTTGCATGCGATATAACTGATGCAGGATTTGCCCCAGAAAGTTTCGATATCATCACCATCTGGCATGTTCTCGAACATATACGTGAACCTTCCAAAACAATTAGATACTGTCAAACACTACTTCGTCCAGATGGAATACTCGTTATTGAAGTTCCAAATATGGGAAACTGGCAAAACCGAGCTATTGGTAATAATGCTTTCCATCTGGATCCCCCAAGGCATCTATATCAATTTAATGATTCCTCACTTACTACACTAATAGAAAATGCCCACTTCAAAATATACAATCGTGAAACCTCATCCTTAGAAATGGGAATAACAGGCGCAATTCAAAGTTTGTTGAATACAATAATTACTCCACGTGACTTATTCTATAACATGCTCAGAACTAGAAATAAATGCAACGGAACATTTCTGAACAAATTATTATCTATCATGCTGGCAATACTAATAATGCCTATTGCTATTATCATTACTTTACTTGAACCTGTTTTTAAACAAGGTCCGGTTTTACGTTACTTTTGCCGAAAAACTATATCGCACGAATGATTACTAACCTTGGGACCAAAGCTTTTCACGTTTAAATCTATTTCCGGCAAAGGTGTTTCATAGCTTTCATCTAACTCTTTAATCTTTAATAAGATCGGAAAGACATTGAATAGAGCAATGAACAATTAAGATGTTCAGTATATGTGTTAGCTAAGACAAAGTTGGCTTCTCAAAAAATATAAACATAGTGTGAGCTATGTTTTCTTTGAGAAGATCAAAATTCGGCGCAGGTATCAGGTATATGGCTCGACAATTGGTTATCCAATTATTAATTAGTAGCTGGATTACCGAATCTACATTTTACTAGAAAGAATGTCCTTAGATTTCTGATTGGTTGACTAAAAGTGCATTTTATCCAATAGAATTAAGGAATATATTTTTATTTTATCACCCTTTGGGTGATAAATTAAAAAATTAGTTTCAGCGGACGCCGAGGACGGCATCCCTCCCATGTGAACCTT
>CAYTUX010000030.1:0-4289 GCA_964441455.1 uncultured Victivallales bacterium
GGCATTTTGGAAGGCAAGCCGCAGCAAGAGGCATCGTCCGGATCAACGCGCCTTTGCGAAGAATTTGGAAAAGGAAATCCAGCACCTGCGTGATGGTCTGTTGGCTGGCGATTATCCGGTTGGTGTCTACACCCGGTTCACCATCTATGATCCGAAAGAGCGGGAGATCTGTGCGGCTACTTTTCCTGAGCGGGTTTTGCATCATGCACTGATGAATGTGTGTGAGCCGCATTTTGACAAATGGCTGATTTTCGATACCTATGCCTGCCGAAAAGGAAAGGGACAGTTCAAGGCGGTGCGACGGGCTCAGGAGTTTGCCAGAACGCATGTATTTTTTTTGAAGGCGGATGTCCGCAAGTTTTTCGATTCTGTTCCGCATGATCGGCTGAAGGCATTGCTTCGCCACAAGTTCAAGGACAATCAACTGATATTTTGGTTTGACCGGATTATCGATACCTATGAAACGAAACCGGGGCATGGGTTGCCCATTGGGAATTTAACGAGCCAATATTTTGCCAACCTTTATCTTGACCCGCTGGATCGCTTTGTGAAGGAGTCACTTCGGTTGAAAGGGTACGTGCGCTACATGGATGATTTTTCTCTGTGGCACTCATCCAAAAACGATCTAAAAAAAATCCGTCGTGACCTTGTTTCGTTTACTTCGGACTCATTGGGGCTGAGTCTTAAAGGCGTGCCGTACTTGAACCACACCCGCCACGGAATGGATTTTCTAGGGATGCGGGTTTTTCCGCAGGCGGTTCATCTTAATCGACGTAGCAAAAAGCGGTTTATTGCCAAGATGCACGGTTATGAGTGGCAGTTGGCTTGTGGTATGTTGTCGGAAGCTGATTTTCAAGAACGAGTCACGGCTTTGACGGCATTTGTCCAGCAGGCGGATTCGGAGGCATTGCGCAAATTTTTTTTTAGGGAACTGGCGAAAAACGTCGGGATCGAACCGAATTCTTCGGGGCGGGAGTTGGAACAACAACGCAAACAACGCACGTTGCGGCAACGAGAACTGGAACAACCCGAACAACTCGAACAACAACAACGGTTTTCGGTCTGTCTGCCGTTAAGCATCGCAGAAAAGCTGGAGGAGCACATGGGATACCCGCTGGTTTCCTGTTTCCATTCATGGAACAAAGAAAGGATGGCGGCCTGACGCTGGTAGCAATGGCGAACGTTTCAGGCAGTTTTTAGAATATGGTTCAGTTTAGCACATTTTTTGTTCCTATTAAGGAACCAGATGAAGCTCAAAAAGAATTAAATCTTTTTTTGAGAACAAAGCGAATTCTTGCAGTAAAACAAGAATTTGCTGATACAGGTTGGACATTTTGTGTAGAATGGCTTGAAGGGGCAAATCAAGCAAGTAGAAAAACTCCAAAGGTTGATTATAGAGAAATTTTGAGCCCTGAGCAGTTTGATTTATTTTCAAAGTTAAGAGATAAGCGAAAACAGATGGCAGGTCGTGATGGAGTCCAGGTATATACAATTATGACAAATGAACAGTTGGCGGATTTAGTAAGAAAAAATATAAATACGATTGAAGGTTTTAAGGAAATTAGTGGTGTGGGTGAATCCCGTTTAAAAAAATATGGAATGGAATTTATAAAAGTTATTGAAGAAAATAAGGGTATGCAAAATTAACGAAACTCGATTTTTTTATTAGTGGTCGTAGAGCATTTCTCTGGCTACTACCTTTACAAAGTGTGTTATATAATTTGTAAAGGTTTGAGAAAGTAATAGCTGGGTTTAAGGTAGCACAACCATCTTGGTTGTAGGCATTTTACACTTGCAACGAAGATCGTTGCGTTACTATCCGTCTCTCCCGTTGGTCGAGTACGTTCCCTCTTTCGACTACGACTACGATAACGACAACGATAGTGTCCTTTACGTTCAGCAGCTAAAAAGTACTGCCGGAACTCAGGCAGGCTGATTAACACCCAATTTAAAGCGTGGATCTGGCAATTACTTAAACTATTCTCCGTATTACAACCCTTCAAGTTGCCATTCCGCTTTGCATCATTGCTTTAGGCGAGCTAAAGCCTCTCTTCGAGTCTTATTTTTTATGATCGATTGTTTTTTAGCACTTTTGTAAAACCTTTGTAGTTAATTACTTCTCTTTCAATGATTTTGTCATTAAATGATTCTGTCATAAATTCTTTTGGTTGCTACTATGCCACGCTATGTCATCTGTGTTCCCTACCGTAGCGAAAGGTTAAAAAGTTCTTCCTTTTTCCTAGCCGAAGGCGTTCCTAATTCCTTTTACTTATCTAACCGTCTAACTACCCATACATCTCAGCAATTGTTTCAGCAACGTATTTAATCATATCATCAGTTAGTTCAGGATATACGGGAATGGCAAGAACTTCATTTGCAGTCTTTTCTGCTACAGGAAAATCTCCTGCCTGATGCCCTAAGTATGCAAAACATTCTTGAAGATGCATCGGTATTGGATAGTATATATCACAACCAATATCTTTGCTTTGCAGATGTTTGAAAAGCTCATCTCTTTTTTTGACTCGCAAAACATACTGATTTACAATTGAAACATTGCCTTCTGATATCACAGGCGTTTGAACTTCAGGTATATTCTTCAGTAATTCATTATACTTCTTTGCATTTTTTCTGCGACCTTCAGACCATTCGTCAATAAAATCTGTTTTTACAAGCAGTGCGGCAGCCTGAATTGCATCAAGTCTGAAGTTGCCTCCGACATATTTGTGATAATATTTCGGATGCATACCGTGGTTTCTCATAATCATCAAACGATTGTATAAATCTTCATTGTTGGTAACAATCATTCCGCCATCACCAATGCCGCCAAGATTCTTGCTTGGGAAGAAGCTGAAACAACCTGCATCGCCAAAGTTACCAACTTTTTGTCCCTTATATTCAGCTGTAATAGCTTGTGCGGCATCTTCAATAACAAAAAGATTATGCTTTTCTGCAATTGCCGTAATTGCATCCATGTCAGCAGACTGCCCGTAAAGATGAACCGGAATAATTGCTTTTGTTTTATCTGTTATCTTTTCTTCAATCAGTTTTGGATCAATATTATAACTGACCGGATCAATATCAACAAATACGGGTTTTGCTCCAACTCTGTGAATGCAACCGGCTGTTGCAAAAAATGTAAATGTTGTCGTAATTACCTCATCCCCATGACCAATGTCCAGCGACATAAGTGCATTCAATATAGCATCTGTTCCGCTTGAAACACCAATTGCATATTTACTGTCACACATCTTGGCAATTTTATCTTCCAGTGCAACAACCTTTTCTCCACCAATGCAGTATTGAGATTCTAAAACATCATTAATATTTTCTAAAACATCTTTTTTAATCTTGGCGTACTGTGCCTTTAAATCTAATAATGGTACTTTCATCTTGTTTCCTTAGCTGTTGTGAGGGCTTCCTGTTCAATTCATAAACTAAATACTGACAATTTATCATATTATGACTAATACGTTAAAAGTGCAAGGCTTTTAAATGTTTTTTCCAAAAAAATTTTGCATATGAACTTTAATATAAATTTTATGAATTTGTAATGTGATATCACGCATCTTTTTGCACTGCAATGATTTACCTTTAGCGAGCTAAAGGCAAAATAATCTTAGTGCAAAAATATACGCAACCTCACATTAAACAGATCGCCCTGTTTAAAAATTTTTATAGAAAAGTACCATACAAACCAATTTTGTGCAAGTCATTTGCATGACGGCATGTGCATAATATTCTTGTTTTTTTCCATTTAATGCTATATTCATCAAGTTTTTAAAGATGTGCCTCCAAGCTCAGCTTGGTCATTTGCGTGACGGCATGTTGTTGCAGTCTTTTTTTTGCAAATATGTGTTGTTATTTCAGAGGCACAGCCGTTCCTTGTGCATCAATTCCTTTCTTGGGCTGGATCCAGTTGTAAACTGGTCCGCGCCCACGGGACGCGGCTACATTGTCAGTCTTGCAATTTAACATTTAGTTTGGAGAATTGGCGTCTGTAGCCGAGTCGCTTCGGCTCGGGATCACTGCGTGACGGCAAGACAAGAAACTGCATGACGGCAAGACAAGAAACTGCGTGACGGCAAAAATGTCAAATGCTCACCGGTGGGCTTGCCCCATCGGAAGTAATGATGGTTGCGTTGCTTATAAAAAATATTTTAAAGGCGGGGTGAATCGAAAAATCAACAAACACCTTAGATTTCTGGTTAATGATGTAAGCATGAGTTTTAATTAATAAAATCAATGAGTTACTTTTTGATTTTCACCTTTTTGGGTGATAAACAGTGAAA
>CAYTUX010000031.1:0-8429 GCA_964441455.1 uncultured Victivallales bacterium
TTTATAAACATAAATCAAAATTATTATTTAAGCTAAATCTTTGAGATTAAGTGCTATACGTTATCGCAGTAGAAGTTTTATGAATAATTCAGGTTAAATCAATGATTTATGCATAACACATAATTGACGAGTCCAGCTGATAAAATTTTAATGGCTGGATGTATCAAATGCAGCAATAAATTTTCTAATCCCGCAAACCGGGACTAGCATAGCTAGCATAATAAAAAGATGCTCTTTGCAATTATTAACAAATATTTAAAGACATTATTTTACGAACATTCGTATAATATATGCTGGAACCAGATAATGAAGATACTTAAACAAGCAGCGATAGCTTTACTGATCGTCATAACGGCACTCATTTTTTCAGTCTTGTCGCTATATGTGACCATGGGAACGGACGATACCGAGGAGGCGACCGTAGGAGTAATCACAAAGTCTGGGTTCCCCGTGAGCTTTCGGGAAACTGCACCTGGCATGGCGTGGGCTCAATATGATGCATCTCGATTCTGGATGAACACATTAACATGGTTCTTGATTCTGCTGTTTGCGAAGATCGCCATAGTGAAAATGAAACAGAATGTTTCAATCAGGAAGTCCACTTTACCGTGAAAAAGCTGTCGCGTTTCTCCGAAAACTGACTTCGTCCGTTCTGCTGAAATAAAAAATAATGATTACATACTATTTACTTGAGTAAAGTACAGATTTAAGATATATTCGGGAGGTATTGGAGTATAACAGTTCTAAGACAACTGAAATTTATACTTATGTATCAAAAAAGGCAATTGATAAAATTAGGCATCCTACGGATCATTTTTGTTATTGATTAGTTTGAAAATGATAAAAGAAAAATATACGCAATTGTGTTTATCAACCTGTATTGGCGGGATATATACAATAGCATTTACACAAACGTTAGCCGTCACTCTAAGAAACGTACAACAAGTTTGATTTGTAGTGAAAATAAGAACGAAAAAAATAAAAAAGAAAATAACACGAGGAATTTCTAAAGACTTTGCAGAAGCATTCAAACAAAGTGAACTTTATAAACTTTATGGAGAACATAAAGACGAATTATTTATCGGAGTAAGAAATAATTATCTAAATTTATATTACAACTGTGATAGGATTGCAAAAATTGAATACAAAAAACGAGACGGAAAAATTGATTGCGAAATTGACAAGTATTATTTAGACGGAAATCATTATAACAGCAAAGACAACGAAAAACGATATAAAATTGAGCAGAATGAAATATGCTGTTTTCACCCAGAATTATCCAAACATTCCCCTGGAATGTCTGGATATCGAAAGTGCTCTATCATCAACTATATAAAATTTGTTGGTTAGTTCCATGCGTAGCTTACAATGGGTCAATTGACGATCAGAATAAAAAAAAGTTGTTTTTTTATTTTTTTATTGTACATCTCCAATACTTTTAATATATTGCATCTATATATCAATAATCTTGCTCAGCGGTTGATCAAAGACTTATTGAGAAGTTACGTCAAGTGACGGTTTTTTTCACAAATATCAGTTGGCGCTATAAAAAATTTCATATATAATCATTTAATGTTTGAGAATTGGTAATATGATCGTGTTTGCCAGCGCCCCTTAACTCAATAGGTGTTTTATTATGAGAAGTTTCAAAGAATTAAGGTTTTGTTTTATTAAACAAAGTGTTTTTGTATTATTGTCTATGTGTTGTTCTGTATGGAGTCTGGCTGAAGATGTGATTGGTAAAATGGATTTTATCCAGATTGACGAAATACCATTCTCTCTTCATACGGACTCGCGAAGCAATAATTATAAATCTGATGTGACCCGTTTATGGTATGCTGCTTTTCAGGCAGATAATGATTACACAAACAAACCCATATTTGTTTTTATTAACGGCGGTCCCGGATGTGGAACCTGCATGAATCTGTTTTCCATGAATACAGCTCCTTATACTTTGGATAGAAATCGCATTGCCACAAATTGCACATATGCTGTTAATCCATATTCCTGGACAACTATGGGAAACCTTCTGTATATTGACGCTCCAAATGCGGGGTTTTCATATATGATGCCTAGAACGGATCGATTTGATGAGATGAATACAAGTTGGTTGGGTGAAGATTATACAATTTATCTTTATCATTTTCTTACCGGAGATAATTTTCACCCTTTTATTGACGCTGCACAAGTTCTGAGAACGGTTCTTGTCTTTCTGTCAGAAAACCCCGAGATTCAGAAGAATGAGGTTATCTTTGTCGGAGAAAGCTATAGTGGTGTGAGGGTCACTACCATGCTTAACCTTATCTTGTATCACAAAGGTTACGCTGACGGAACATATGTCTATCAGGATAAAAGTCTTGTAGCTGCTGTGACCAACCATTTTAAAACAGTGTTTGAGCATGAGCCCCCTTTTGCTCCCGAAGAAGTCGCGAAGCAGTTTTCCAAGCAGATTCTCATACAGCCACAGATTCTTGATGCATACCAGCAGGCTGATACAGGGGAAATATTGGCAAAACCAAACTCAGCTCTGGTAAAACTTGGCGAAGATGCAGGTGCAGAGATTCCTTGGGAGGACTATCTGGCACAGAATGGTGGTACATATAGTTTTGGTATTATGACTGCATACTTGGATTATATTGATAGAGATCCTTATAATGGATTGGCCACAGCAGACTGGAGTTATGAAAATGAATATTTTTCAATGTTGAGTCTGAACGATTTTGATACTTTACACACTATAACAGGCAACTGCAATCCTTCAAATGTGGCATATCTGCTTCCAGAATCACGGGAAGATGCTCTGAAATTTGCAGCTCCTCAATGTGCTCTGACAAATATTAATGTTCGTTTTTATATAGATCTGATTGGCTGGGTTTCTCCGGCTGCCAAAGCTTTTATCGATATGATTCCCGGCTGGGATAAGAATGTGATTGATACAGTTCAGAATTCGCTTACTTCCATATTGGGAAAAGTTAATGACTATGATGCATATGTTATAGGCACAAATCCTTATGTATTCATTGGGTTTATGATGAATAACGGAGGGTTCTGGCCTTGGGAAATTTATGATGCCATCGTGCATGATCCGTATGGAATTTCAATGTCTCAATCCGACATCTACGGGAAAATGTTTTTAAAGAACCTTGCAGTTGTAGACACTTTTATGACCGATGCCAAATATGATTTTATCGTATACTCCCCAACCCTCGTAACTCAGTTTCAGAAAGACAGGTTTCCTGCCCTTGTGCAGTCTGTTACATCCAGCCAGGGGGATGATGCTCGCAGAAGGGGAAGTTTCTCCGTTCAATACCAGGCAGATGCAATATCAGAACTAACGAATACGCCTCCGGAACGTACAGTCAGCTGGCATTATTACAGTGAGGCAGGACACGCTGTTTCGTCTTCCCAACCGGAAGAATTCAGAGCTGATGTGGCTGCATGGCTTCAGACAAACTGGTACGATGTTGTTCCTAGGATCGGCAATGCCGAAGGTGGTCAGGAAATAACTATTTATGGGAAATCGTTGTGTGTCGACAGTAATGACCTGACAAGTGTAACTGTTTTAGGAAGCCCAGCAACTATACAGAGTGCTTCTCCAAGTGAAATAATTGTTACCACCCCTGTATTGCCTACCGGATGCGGTGATGTGGTTGTCTCATCGACAACATATGGAACAATCACCGCAGAAAATGCCTTTACCGCAAAATCAAATCAGGTAATTACCGTTGCATCACCTACAAATGGATATGTTTGTGCTGTCGGTGAATCGGTTACTTGTGATGTCAACGTCAGCAGTTCCCTGGATTGTGAAATATGCATAATGCCAGGCGAAGCTGCGGAATGGGAAGATGACACGACATTCAGGATGCTTTCTTTAGGAGTCGCATCTGTATGTTTTGAGCAGCCTGGTAATGATGTTTACTTTGCAGCCCCTTCAATAACCAACAGCATTGTTTCCATAAGCAGCAATAGCGTATTCTATGTCTCACCTGAGGGCGACGACTCAAACCATGGTCTTTCATGGGACCATGCAAAAGTAACCATTCAGGCTGCGGCTGACATTGCAATAAGCGGCTCAACCATCATGGTGACCAACGGAATATATGCAACAGGTCAGACAGAACATCAGAATAGCCTAAACCGTGTTGTTCTTGGAGAAGGGGTTCAACTGAAATCAGTCAACGGTCCGGAAATAACTATTATTGATGGAGCAAATACTGTGCGTGGCATATATATGAAGGTTGACTCAAGTCTTGAAGGTTTCACTATCCGCAATGGCCTGCTCAGCGGATCACAGTCAGCAACGGAATGGCGTAAAAGGTCGGGAGCCGGGGTTTTCGCGTCCCAGCGTTCAAAAGTCTCAAACTGCATCATACAGTCAAACAACATCAATATTCCAAATTATAATTATGCCCGTGGAGCTGGAATCTGCATTGAAAATGATGTTCATGTTTCCCGCTGCTATATTGCTGACAATATTGCAATGGCTTACGGGGATAATGAATTCGGAGGTGGTCTTTCTACAGCCGAAAACGCAACTGGCTGCGTTATAGACAACTGTGTATTCATTGGAAATCTTTCAGCATATCGTGGTGGGGGACTGTTTCTTGAAAACGGAACATCAGCAGCCATATTGAATTGTACATTTACACGAAACGAAGCGTCTTCAGAAGGTAGCGCCGTTTATGGATATGCATCCAGCACCGGAAACACATCATTCTCGCTGAACAATTCAATTGTATATAACAATATTCTATCTGATGATTTTTATCTGCAGAGAATTGGAGACAGCGATATGGGCTTTACAAACAGCTGCGCAGCATCTTTTCCTGGAACAGGAACAACTGTTAACTGCATAACTACAGATCCTGAATTTGAGGATCAGTCCGCCATGCTTGCATCCGATTCACCATGCATCAATGCCGGCTCCAATGCCATTACCAATTCCCTTCGGGATGTTCGCGGCATGCCGCGTGTTGTTGAAGGTACTGTTGATATGGGTGCCTATGAGTATCAAAGCTGGGTTGTTATGAACGAAAATGGTGGCATCCTACTGTCAGACGAGCTTCCAAGTCGGGAAAATGGGACAGCATTTGGTACTCTTGACTATGGAGTATGTTTAACAAACTCTTTGTTTGTCAAAAACATCACAACAACCACTCTTTCAATAGAAGTCGGTCTGAGCGGAGAAAACACTAATGCATTTGCACTTGGAGTTAGCTCTCCGATAACAGTGGCTCCAGATACAGAAACAAAAGTGCCGTTTATTCTCCTACCAGACACGGAAGGAGAAAAGACTGCTCAGATTTACTTTAATGACGGCATACTTGACTATTTTGCTGTTAATCTCAGTGCAAACGTAAAAGGCAAATCACAGTTGCAGGGAATCAAAGATATCAGCTTTGAATATGATCCTGATGGTGATTATCCGGCACCAATAGCGTTGACTCTCACCAACAGTGGACCGTCCAGCTGCGAATGGTATGTTTCCGGTCTCCCAAGCTGGCTTGAATATACAGAAAAAGGCGGCTCATTGGAATCAAATGAAACCAAAACAATATATGCCCTCATCAATACCGATGATCTTGAAGGCGGCAGGTATGTGTCAACCAACATCTTTTATGCATCTTCTGCTGATAATATCCCGCAGGTTGCTCTTCTGGAAGTTGGACGCAAGGAAGCCTATGCATTCTTCAACAACTTGACCCAGACATATGACACAACCGAAAAAGAAGTCTCTGTTTTTGTATATCCGGCAGACCTCTTTGTTGATGTGACATATGACGGAAAGACCAACCTATGCGTAAATGCAGGAAATTATGCCGTTACAGGCGTGGTTGATACCGTAAGCTACTATGCAACAAATATGGCGACATTTGTAATCAACAAAGCACCGCAGACAATCGCATTCAACCAATCGGGCATTTTGGATGCCTCTACAGGTCTGGATCTGGAAGCTTCAGCCACATCCGGTCTGAATGTTGACTTTGCAATTGCGGAAATGACACCAAGCAACGCTGTAAACCAGGCTTGGATTACAAACAGTTTTGAGCTGCGATTCGATGTTTCTGAATCCAGAATTGATCTTGCTGTAGCAGCAAGTCAGGAAGGCAACAGCAACTGGCTGTCAGCCGCATCTGTGACAAATTTCTTCTATGTCACAGCAGTTCAGAGCTTCACAAACTGGGCGACAATGATTGAAGATCCAGAACAGCGTTCAGCAACCGACTGCCCTGCTGGCGACGACATCCCGAATCTTTTGAAATATGCAATTGGTCTTTCACCAGAGCAGTACTACACTTCAGATGCCCTTTTCAGCATTCAGATCAATACAAACTGCAATGGTGACCTCAGTTTCATCATGAGCTATAATGCATCAACAAAAACAGAGAACATTCATATTGAACCAATCAGAACATTTGCCCTGTCAGCTTCCCCCACATGGTCAACCAACGATATAGTTAATACTAATACATTCACTGTTGGTGTTCTGGAATGCCGGGAAGCGTCAATACCGCTTTACCTCACAAACAGCGTCTACATGAAACTGAAAGTCATCGAAGAATAAGTTCTTTCCGGATAATTTTCAAGACTTTTCCTGTGTTTAGCACATAATCCACTCCAATCACCAGTAACTGGAGTGGATTATAGTAATTTTAAAGTCTTGTGTGCTGGAATACTCCATTAAAATATTGCAAAAACTCAATCCTTAATTCTATTGGTTGAGACTTGTTTTTCTTATTTCAACCGAAAGATCAAGGTGCTGTTATGCAGGTGTTATTTGATTTGTTTTTGATTACCAAGTTGAGATGTTGCATAAAGAGGCCAGAATACTAATTTTTGCTCAAGCAGTTTTTTATATGAGCTGCATTGCAGTATCCATCCGTACTCACAATTTCTATAAGTTTCCAATAGAATATGCAAACTTCTTAAACGACCTGATGATCCGGATTTCACCTCTATAGGATAAATCTTACCATCCTTGACAGTTAAGAAGTCAACTTCTGCATTAGAATTTTTCGAATCACGTGCCCAAAAAAACAGCTCTTTATTGTGCCATGCGATTAACTCTTGTGCTACAAATTGTTCTGCTAACTTTCCTTGATATATGCTTAAAAGTTCTTCATGTTTTTGTTCGGCAAACACATCAATGCCGCAAAGTCTTTGCATTAAACCAATATCCAGCATACATGATTTGAACTTTTTGCTATTTATTAGTCCGGCAAGTGGTAGCCCGGAAGGGTTAGACGATGAAATTTTATGTATGAGATTTGCTTTTACCAGTAAATCAAATGCTTTTTTGTTTGTAACTCCTGAAAATGTTTCAGATAACCTGTTGTATTTAATCTGCTCTCCTACAGACATTGATGCATTAACAAAAACATTATCAAGACATGCTGTGTCAACATGTGGTTTATACTTAGCAAAATCCTGACGATATGATTCTAATATTTCAGATTGTACATCAAAAACTTCTATTAGAGAATTCGTATCTCGATATACCTTCACACACTCTGGCATACCACCAACAAAAAAGTATTTTTTCAGTTCTTGAAAGATATGTGTATTTATTGTTTCCGAAACGCTTTCTGGGGAGTTAATGACTGTAGATGCCATAACGTCTTTACCAATTGCCAGAAGATATTCATAAAATGTCATTGGATAAACATGCAAATACTGAACTCTTCCAACTGGTACAGATATTTGTGAAAATGCAAACTCCAATAGAGACCCTGCAACTACAATATGAAGTTCTGGTAGCTCTTCATAAAAATATCTTAGAGCCATAATTGCCTTTGGACAAGCTTGAATTTCATCTATAAATAGTAAGGTTGTACCTGGTATTATTCTGCCAACAACAATTTCAAGTTCATTAATAATTCTTTGGGGATCAAGGTCTTGCTCGAATATAGAGTGAAGGTTACGTTGTTTTTCCAGATCAACTTTGACAAAACTATCAAACTTACATGCCAGAAAATTATCAACCAGCCAAGTTTTGCCGACTTGCCTTGCCCCTCGAATAATCAGCGGTTTGCGTCGTTTGGAATCCTTCCAATTCATTATTTTTTCTTCAGCAAGTCTTTTCATTGTGTTCTCCTGATCTTAAATATGTTTTAATGATTGTAAACAAATGCTTTATGCTTTATTATTTATTTCTTTGTTTTAGAAATACGGGGGTATTATGAATTTTTTGCTTTAGAAATACAAGGTTAATTTTGTCTTTTTTTCTTTAGAAATACAGGGTAATTGGCGTGGTAATGCGAAAATATTAGCCACAAAAAGATTTAGGGCGGCATAGCCGCCTGTCTGCTTGCGAGCATCGCACAGGCAGGCAACCAAAAGAATTTCTCGCGCAGAGGACGCAGAGAAAAGATCGTTGTTCGTTATTCGTTGTTCGTTGTTCGATTGCAGCTTTTTGGGGTAACGCA
>CAYTUX010000032.1:0-4184 GCA_964441455.1 uncultured Victivallales bacterium
ACGAAGCATTGTACCGATTAATGCAGGTATGATGTAAAAACATTGAAGTTAAAACAAGAACTTTTTATACATTAATTCGGTTAAAAAGTATCATACAAGACGCAGAGGAAGAGAAGAGGATTAACGCAAATGACGCTAAAGGCGCAAAAGAAGAAAATAAGTTTTAACCACCCGCTACGCTTGAGAACACAGATCATACAAGAACACAGAGAAGATGTGAAACTTCCGCGCCGGAGCGACGCGGCTACAGTGTTAGTCTTGCAAATTAACGCAGATTGCCCCACACCCTGTAGCCGAGTCCCTTGGGCTCGGACAGTGTAACGAATGTCCTCATTATCATGAAAAGTTGACATCTGTGAGATTGTCTTGGAAGTTGTTGATAATAAAAATGTTATAAAAGTGCTGGAAAATAATCGATCAAACGACCGCAGGGTAAGAGGCTTTAGCATGCCTAAAACAATGGAGCGACACGACCAACGGGAGTGAGGCTGGAGTTTACGACAGCAGCGAAGCGTCCTACCGAAATGACAAATAACAAGAAAATGAATGGTTGTAGTACAAAAAAACGAGATTTGCTTTACTTGTATTTTTCTATTTGCCCTTTTCAAGTTTAACTTTTAAATTTCCTCTACGGCTTTCCTTGGCGCATCCGATTTAATTTGGCAGATAATATTTAACTTTTTAAATTCTAAAAACTTGCGAACTCTTAGTCCGGTTTCCTGCCAAATCATTTTAATTTTTCAAGCTCTTCAGCATCAGCTAAATCTTTTAAACGGCCAGATTTCTTTTTGCACTCAAGCAAATCATTCTTTGAAATAATATTCAATTCTACCCCATCATATTGAATTTTCTGAGAATTGTTAAAAATTTGTTCATTGGAAATATCTTTTAATTTAGTAAGAATATCAATTCTGTTTGGTTCAACACCCAAATGTATAGCACAACCCTCTTTTGAAAAATAATCAACAGGTATTTCTGCAGCACCAAAACCAAACTCCTTTAAAGCCAACATTATTTGATTTGCATTCTTTTTAGAGGGAAATACGAGAATATCAATATCCATAGTAGTTCGAACATAACCATAATAATTTACAGCAAATCCACCAACCAAAAGGTATTGAACAGAATACTTTTCGAAGAAAGTTAGCAAATCTTTCATGTCATCACTAAAAAACATAAATCACCATGTCACTTTTTCAAAGGTTATATTGCGAACCATCTTTTGTTTATGCCAGTTTTCCCCAAATACTCTACTTTGAAGTATAGCAAACTCATCCAGGTTCTCTTTTGGTGTTTTATTAGAGCGTCTTTGAATGTCTGCTCTTTCTTCTTGCTCAAATGAATCATAAACTTTTATTGTCAAATTTCTTTTTTTCATATCAGAAATAATACATAATTTAGTTGAATTACACAAGAGTGTAATAAATAAATATTTTCAACTTTATTTTTCGATTAAAAGTATTATATAAGTCTGGAACAGCGAAGGCGGATCAATTATCACTAATTATTCTGCAACTTCAGAGTCAAAGATCATATTAGCCAAGCATTGTCAAGTCCTTATGTAAATTTGTCACTTTCCTCTGTGCACCCTCACTTTCGACAACATTTGCACCTATTGATGTTCCTGAACGCAAAAGCTGATTCGACAGAACCTTTGCAACACCTTTTTGTTCATTAAGAGACTGACATAATTTGATAATGATCTTCGCTTTAACTGTATTTTTAACTTTTACCTTTTCACTTTTAACTTTCTTCTTGCTCCAACATAGACGTAATATTCTATGTTTGTTGTATTTCCGCTTACTTCCTTTCTTGAGGTCCTTTGACCTAAGACATTGCAATCGTAGGATATTTTACCACCCACTCCGTTCGAGGACACAGAGTCCACAGAGGTTAGTTGATATTGGCTGAAAAACAATTAATTCTGTTCTAATTCAATAATTCCAACATCTTCTTCCAAAAGTTCCTGAATAACAGACATATTTCTGTCAAGCAACTCGGTTATTTCTTTTGTTTTACAGTTACCGATTCTTAATAATAAAATTTTGGGTGGGTATCCATTTAAATGCAGTATATCATTAAAAATCATTATCTTGGGTAACAATAATACAGTTGCTTTTTCTAGCAAAATTCCAAATTTCCATATCATCAGATCTTTTCATAGCTAGATTAGAAACATGCTCACACTCATGTCCAAGCGCAGTGAAACATTTTTTCAACTTATATGATAAATTATTGTCTAAAAGAAATCTCATGGAGCTTTAAGAATAATAGAGTGATTTCTATCAGCAGCAAAACCAAGACATGCCGTTATATCTTCCTCTGTAAGCTCAGGAAAGTCATCTGTAATTTCTTTTCTAGTCATACCTGCAGCCAGATAACCTAGAACATCATAAACTGTTATTCTTAAACCTCTAATGCAGGGCTTTCCTGAACGCTTCCCCGCTTCCAATGTAATAATATCTTTATAATTCATTTTCAATCTCCAAATTTACATACACACTATAGTACAATCATCTAAACTTGTCAACGAATTATCGCGACTCTGTTCCAAAATCCCTGTTTTTCTAGTTGATTTTTGTTTTCGGTCGGCGGGGACGTATTAGCTCCTCCCCTTTCTAAGGGAAGGAGCTAATACGTCCTCGGCGTCCGCTAAACTGATTTTCTGATTTATCACCCAAAGGGTGATAAAAGTATAATGTAAACCCTGATTTCATTGATTTAAAAACATGCATTTCGACCAATAAAATTAGGATTTAAAATACATAATTATAATTCATTGGGTGATAAATATGTAAAAAATATTTTAAAGGCGGGGTGCTTCACCCCTGCCGAAAACAGCATTCAACCAGAAAAACAGGGTATTTATAATTTGTTATGAGGTTTAAATTGACAATTTAACCTGTTTATATTATTGTTTTCATTACTAATATCTAACCATCTAACTAAATAACATATGAATAAACTATTTTTAGAACCATATTACGGCGGAAGTCATAAGTCTTTTGCAGACACATATATTGATGAAAAATGGACACTCCTTACTCTTCCGGCAAAAAAATGGAGTTGGCGTATGCGACATGCTGCAATAACTTTTGCTCATATATTAAATGAGAAATACTCTGAATGCCGCTGGGATCAAATTTTTGCTACAGATATGATGAATTTTGCTGAATTTATTGCTCTGGCACCTCCATCCGTTAGAAGTGCAGAAAAAATATTCTATTTCCATGAAAATCAATTAACATATCCGGATACCATCAAAAAACATAAGGATTATAACCATGCTTTTACAAATTTTGTTTCGGCAATAGCTGCCGATAGAGTCCTTTTCAACTCACACTATCACAAAAATGAGTTTCTTGATGCAATTACAAAGCTTTTACAGCGTATGCCCGATTATAGACATGTTGAGGAAATTAATAAAATTAGAGCCAAATCTGAGATTTTTTATCCGCCTTCAGATATTTCTATATTTCCAAGAGTTAAAAATGACGTCCCGGTAATCACCTGGGCTGCAAGATGGGAAAAAGATAAAAATCCACAGGATTTCTTTGCTGTAATTGATAAACTGATAGAATCCGGTATAAAATTTAGAATAAATGTTTTGGGCGGCAACTCCGAGCGTTCATCAATCGGATATCTTTTTAATGATTTCAAGAAGAGATACGAATCAATTATTGATGCTTGGGGATTTGTTTCGCGTTCTGATTATGAGAATATATTAAATAAAACCGATATCTTTATATCCACAGCAATACACGAATTTTATGGTATAAGTGCGGTTGAAGCAAATAAAGCCGGAGCATTTTGTATCCTCCCAAATCGTCTCGCCTACCCGGAAGTTTTCAAAAACAGAGACAATGTAATCCTTTACGGACAAACATCATCAGAACTTTTTAAATGCCTTAATAAAAAAATCAGCATAATTTTTCCCTTTCCCTCCGGGAAGGGAAACAAATAATTAAAAGTGACAAATTTAAATAAGGAATTGACAGTTGTGGCGAACTATATAAATTATCCATAAAGTTTTGTGAAGAACCTCGCAACAACCATTCAACCGGGAAAGAGGGAACAAAGACCTGAGATTTCTGGTTGACGATACAAACATGCATTTTAACCAATAAAATTAAGGAATCAAATTTTGATTTTTATCTTTTTGGTTGATAGAGTTAAAAAATATT
>CAYTUX010000033.1:0-8690 GCA_964441455.1 uncultured Victivallales bacterium
ACCTCCCCTAAACAGGGGAGGAGCACTTTGGGTCTGATGGGGAAAGTAATTTTGGGAGCGCCGATGTCCTCATCGGCATCTATATAAATAAGTTGCGAAGCAACACAGTAGTTTACCGTTTACAATTTAACATTTACATTTTATTTTAATCCCTGTTCGATTTCCCGTTTCCAGTTTCTTTAGTAATCTATTAAAAAGGCGATTTTGTTTGCTTTTTGGGTTGCTATTTGTTGGTGATTGGGTGTATACTTGAAAGGTTTTTCATGAGTAGTCTGAATGAAACAATATGATGGAATATAAGAACATAATTGGAGAATAATTTATGGCAACAACAGATAAATTTAGAAAAAAACTTTTAGACAAACTAACAGAGCTTTTTCAGTTAAATCAGCCTGATCTTGATTTTGGATTTTATCGAATAATGAAGGCAAAATCAGAGCAGATAAAAACTTTTATAGACAAAGATCTTCTGCAAATTATTGAAGATGCATTTGGTCAGATTGATGATGTCAAGAAAGCGGAGTTTCAGGCAAACATTGATAAAGAGATAGAAAATGCAAAAGACTATGGTTCTCCAGACCCGGAAAATTCACCAAAGGTTTTAGAAGCAAAGGCAAAATTTGATGAATTGAAAGATGGGTCAAATGCGGAATCCGCAGTATATGATCACCTCTATCGCTTTTTCGAACGCTATTATGACGAAGGCGATTTTGTTTCCCGTCGTTATTATACTAGAGAAAATTCCGGAAAAGCTTCACCTTATGCTATTCCATATAATGGTGAAGAGGTTAAATTGCATTGGGCAAATGCTGACCAGTATTATGTGAAAACAGCTGAATATTTTTCAAATTTCACTTTTGACCTAGTTCAAGCCAAGGAGTTACAAAAAGCACCTTCTGAAGATGAATTTAAATTTGAAGATTATACAGCTTTATCTGAATCATTGAAAGTGCACTTTCGTATAGTGGATGCAGGGGAAGGAGAGCATGGAAATGTTAAAGCTGCTGATGACAAAAAACGTTTTTTTGTGTTATATGAAAGCAATCCTATTGAATTCAGTGAAGCAGGTGAGCTGGTTGTTAATTTTGAGTACAAGTCTTTGCCTGGCGGAAAGAATACAGTTGATGATGATACAGAAGAAAAACTGAAAGAAAAATATGGAAGAAGCTTAAATAAGGGTGATATGCCTAATTTAGCCATTGCTGACAAGATTATAGAATCGGTTAAGAGTTCAGAAAAAGCTGATTTATATCTTTCAGCACTTGAGAAAGCAGCTCCCACTGAAAAAATATCAAACAGACCTCTGATAGCCAAATATGTAAACCAATATACAGCACGTAATACCTGCGATTATTTTATTCATAAAGACCTTGGAGGGTTCCTTAAAAGAGAATTGGATTTCTATATTAAAAATGAGGTTATGCATCTTGATGATATTGAAAGCGCCGATGTTCCTGCTGTGGAAAGCTACCTGAAAAAGCTAAAGGTGATCCGAAAAATTGCAACCAAGTTAATTGAGTTTTTAGCTCAATTAGAAGATTTTCAAAAAAAACTCTGGTTGAAAAAGAAATTTGTTACAGAGACTAATTACTGTATTACGCTGGACAGAGTTCCTGAAGAGCTATATTCTGAAGTTGCTGCTAACGACAATCAACGAGAAGAGTGGATTAAACTTTTTGCCATTGATGAAATCATAGGTGATTCTGACGCATTGCCGGGAATGAGTTCGCCAAATTATTCTGTACCATTGACCGTGGAATTTCTGAAAGCAAATGATAAGCTGGTTCTTGATACAGCATTTTTCAGCGATGAATTCAAAGCAAAACTGATTGAATCAGTTGATGACTTTGATGAACAATGTGATGGATTGCTGATTCATTCTGAAAATTTTCAGGCTCTTAACTTGTTGCAGGAACGGTATAGAGAACAGGTTAAGTGTGTATATATCGATCCACCGTATAATACCGAACAAGATAGATCTCAAGGAAAATTCATATATAAAGATAGTTTTGAAAGTTCTTCATGGCTTTCATTAATGTCCGACCGGCTATATAAATCTGTGGGATTGTTAAATGAGACTGGAACTTTTTTTTCAAGTCTTGATCATAATGAAATAGCTTCGTTAAAGCTTCTTTTGGAAAGTGTTTTTTCCAAAGATAATTTTGAGGGTTTAATATCATGGAGAAGACGTCATAATCAACCGAATGATAAAACCAAAATGTTGGGAATGGTTTCTGAATATATATTAAGTTATGCTAAGAATTCTAAAACATATAAGAAATATGGTGTAGGGAAGTTAGATTTGACAGGTGATTTTTCTAATCCTGATAATGATTCAAATGGTGACTGGGCATCAAAACCCTGGAAAGTGGGTTCTGATCAAAGTGGTTCAAGGTACACAATTGTAACTCCTAATGGTACCATGCTTGATGATGAGTGGATGGGGGATGAAAAAAACTACAACAAACTTTTAGCAGAAGGTCGAATTTATTTCCCTAAGAATGGAGAGGGAGCGCCAAGAAAGAAATACTACAAGTTTGAAAGAGAGGAAGAGGGACAATGTGCAACAAATTGGTGGACACATGACCAATTTGGACATAATCAAGGTGCTAATGATTTAATGACATCTCTTTTTGGTCTAAAAAATAAGTTTAGCAATCCAAAACCAATTGAATTGTTGAGAGGTGTGTTTCTTGTTGCCAATAGTAAAGACAACACCATTCTTGACTATTTTGCAGGCTCCGGCACCACAGGTCATGCGGTAATAAATCTCAACCGTGAAGATAATGGCAACCGAAAATTTATACTAGTTGAGATGGGGGACTACTTTGATACAGTAACGAAACCGCGGATAACCAAGGTCATCTATTCCTCAGATTGGAAAGACGGAAAACCGACAAGCCGCGATAAAGGGATTTCCCACTGCTTCAAATACATTCGTTTGGAATCGTATGAAGACACTTTGAACAATATTGTTTTTGAGGACAATCAAATTAGAGATAGATTTGTATCAGGTAATGATTCTCTCAGAGAAGATTATATGCTTCATTATTTGCTGGATGTGGAAACTAAAGGTAGTCAGTCGCTTTTGAATATCGATGCTTTTACTGATCCAACCAGTTATACTTTCAAAGTAAAAAAGCCCGGCAGCGATGCACAGGAGACGAAGCATATTGATTTGATTGAGACATTCAACTATCTGATTGGATTACGGGTAACGAATTATTTTAGCCCTACAAGTTTTACAGCAGATTTCCTCCGCCATCCGGATCCGGAGCTTCCGGACGATCAGCATACCAAACTTGTGGTGTCTGATAAAATTCAGCCTGATAACGATGGAGCATGGTGGTTTCGCAAGCTGGAAGGATGGGTGCCTGCTGACCGCATGAATCCCAACAATGGACAGAGGGATCGAGTTCTTGTTGTATGGCGTAAGCTTACCGGTAATCTTGAAGAAGACAACTTGATGCTCGATGAGTGGTTTAAGAAGTATAGAATTTCAACTCGTGACTTTGAATTTGATACTATTTATGTTAATGGCTCTAATAATCTGGCAAACTTAAAGAAGATCGATGAAAATTGGAAAGTGTGTCTCATTGAGGAAGAGTTCCACAAGAGAATGTGGGAGGTTGAATGATGAGTTCAGTTAAGTATCACTATGACCAATTTCCCCCAGCTTCTCTGGATTGGGAAAAACTAGTACCATACATTGGTCCTGCCAATGCTGCTATTGCACGGTATGATGGGTTGCTCGAAGCAATTCCTAATGCTGCTGTGCTTCTAAGCCCACTTACAACTCAGGAAGCTGTGCTTTCCTCTCGTATTGAAGGCACACAGGCAACTATCGGCGAAGTTCTGGAGTTTGAAGCTGGACAGTTGCCGGTTGGAAGCTCTGAAACAAAACAAAATGATATTCAGGAAATACTTAATTACCGTAAAGCAATGAACCATGCTATGCATCTTCTTGACACACTCCCTATATCTCAAAGATTAATTAAAGAAACTCATAGAGTTCTTATGGACAGTGTCCGAGGACACAACAAAACTCCAGGCGAATACCGAAAAATCCCCAACTGGATTGGCCCGCAGGGATGCACAATTGAGGAAGCCCGATTTATTCCTATCAGTGCAGATAAACTATCTAATGGCATGAGTGCATTTGAGAGGTTTATTCACTCGGAAAATGTTACGGACAAATTAACCCAACTGGCAATACTGCATGCAGAATTTGAGGCTCTTCACCCATTTCTTGACGGCAATGGTCGTTTAGGGAGAATGCTGATTCCCCTTTTTCTATGGAATAGCGGAATTCTGCGGTCTCCAATGTTTTACATTAGCGCCTATTTTGATGCCCATAGAAATAGCTATTATGACAACCTTCTTTTAGTATCAAAAAACAAAGACTGGACAGGATGGATTATTTTCTTTCTTAAAGCCCTAAAGGAACAGGCTGATCAAAATAGTATCCGTGCATCTAAAATTCTGCATCTTTACAACAGTAAAAAGAATGAGTTGGTACAACTGACCCATTCTCAATATACTATCCGTGCCCTTGATTGGATATTTGAAAAACCTATCTTCAAAAGCAGTGATTTCGTGGATAATGCCGGCATACCATCTGCTACAGCCCGAAGAATAATTTCCGTTTTCAAAAAAGACGGAATTCTCCGAACACTGAAAGAAGCATCGGGACGAAAACCAGCTGTATATGCTTTTAGAGAACTCCTTAACATTGCGGAGGGACACGATGTTTTTTGACAATCATCTATTAACATCAAAATGTGTTGTCAATCGTTTTTACGGAAAAATGATTGACAAATCTTGTTGCTTTGCAAAAATGAGTTTCAAAACTCAGATTGGGAGGTCGCTCAATGGCTAAGCGTAAAACTAGTGGACCAAAGCAACATAAATTTAGGGATAAGCTTCTTTTGAATCAGTGGTTGATGACTTTGTTTGGAATTGATCCACTGAGAGAAGATAGCACAAAAAGACCATTTCATTATTTGGCAGAACCGGTTAAAGATGCACGGCTGGAAGGTTTGGATAGTGATAATCTTCACTATTTCTATCACGAGTTGGTAAACAGTAATCTTTTCTGGGATGAATTAATTCCTCTTAGTAAGGATCAACTGCTAAGATATGAAGAAAATATTGTCAGTCATACGCAGGTGATTAATGAAAGAAGACGTAGGCCTATAACATGGAAATATTATCAGTGGCTATCTCTGCTTTTTGTGGAAATTTATCTTGACCGTTATTTTGAAGATTGCGATGCTCTGCTTGTTTCTCTTAATGAGTATGTTGATCGTTTTAACGGTCGTTGGACTGAGTATGCTAAAATGGATTATTTTAATTTGGATGAGCTGAATAAATTATCTTTGCAGAATGCTACAGGTTCAGGTAAAACACTTCTGATGCATGTGAACTATTTGCAGTATAAATATTATATTAAAAAATACGGTAAGGAAAAGGATCTTTCGAGGGTGATTTTGATATCTCCAAATGAACGATTGAGTGAACAGCATATTGCTGAATTTTCGGAAAGTAATATTAATGCTTTCAGATTGGAGAAATCTCAAATTTCAACAGCTGCTATTGATGTTATAGAAATTACAAAACTTGGAGATAAAGAGGGACCCAATACAGTTGCAACTCGTAGCCTTGGTGACCAGAATTTACTTTTAGTTGATGAGGGGCATCGAGGAATGTCGGCAAAGAACGCCAAAGCTGAAGAAAATGCGTGGTTTAAGAATCGTGCAATGTTATGTGAAAAGGGTTTTAGTTTTGAGTATTCAGCAACATTTGACCAGGCAGTTTCCGGAACCGGGCATGAAGATGATTATGCTAGAACTGTAATATTTGATTATTCGTATCGTTGGTTTTATGAAGATGGTTTTGGGAAGGATTATCAGATACTGAATTTGCCTAAATCTTTTGATGAGACTAAGGCTGTTTATCTAACTGCTTGTCTTTTGAAATTCTATCAACAGCTTGATATATATCAGACAAAACAGCACCAGTTTGCTGAATTTAACATCGAAAAGCCTCTATGGGTCTTTGTGGGTAGTACTGTGTCGGGAGGAAGCCTGAGTAACGACGAGAAAATTGTTGCTACCGATGTTGCGCAGATTATTACATTTATCGCAGATTTTCTTGCAGATAAAGATAAGGCATGTAAGAGAATGAAAGAGATTTTGACCGGCAGAGGTCAGGACACAGGTTTAATGGATAGCAATGGTATAGATATTTTTGAGAGTTCTTTTACATGGCTTGCCAAATCTATTAATGGATTATCTTATGATGAACTGTATAAAAAGATTCTCAAAGCACTGTTTAATACTGATAGCGGAGGTCATTTGATTCTGGAGAGAGTCAAGGGAGACTCTGGAGAAATCGCGCTTCGTTCCGGGACATCAGAAACACCATTTGGATTAATAAATGTTGGAAATGCTAAAGCTCTTGCAGAACATATCGATAAAGTTGCAAATCAGAATAGTATTTTGCTGTCAGTTGAGGATAGCGATTTTTCTGAATCAACCTTTGAATCAGTCAAAGATTCATCTTCACCAGTAAACTTGCTCATTGGCTCTAAAAAGTTTGTTGAAGGCTGGGACTGTTGGCGGGTGAGCACATTAGGCTTAATGCATGTCGGCAGCACTGAAGGTGCTCAGATTATTCAATTGTTTGGTCGAGGTGTTCGTTTAAAAGGTTACGCGTGGAGTCTTAAAAGGAGCGGACATAGTTATGCTCCATCAACTCCTCAATATATTGAGGAGCTGGAGACTTTAAATGTTTTTGGTATTGAAGCTGATTTTATGGATAAGTTTCGTCAATATCTTGCAGCTGAAGGTTTGCCTGGTAATGAACGTAGAAGAGTTTTTACTATACCATTAAATGTTACATATGATTTTGGTAAAAAACTGCAGATTATTCGTCCTAAACGTAAGCAGAATGATGGAAAAGAGTATGACTTCAAAAAAGATGCACCTGTTCCATATTTGGGTCAATTAACTGAATACTTACAAATGCACCCAGTTTTATCAGATTGGTATCCACGTATTCAATCTGTTAAATCAAAAAAAACTTATGATACAGTTAGTAAAGATGAAGTGAAAATTAGAGAAAAACACCTTTCTTTGCTGAATTTTGATGCACTGTACTTTGAACTTGAAGAGTTCAAACGAGAGAAAAGTTGGCATAATCTGAATATAGACAAGGAGGGTATACGAAATCTTCTGTCAAATACTACATGGTATACGTTGTATCTGCCGACTGCAAAATTGGAACCTACAAGTTTTGATGATGTGGCTATGTTACAACAAATTGTTATAGAACTTCTGAAAAAGTTTACAGCACAATATTACAACTATTGTAAAAGATCTTTTATTGAACCACGTCTTGAACTAAGAGAACTCGCACCTGATGATGACAATATCCCTAAACAGGACGAATTTTATCAGCTTATTGTTGATGGTAATGAAGAACAGGTTATTCTCGCAATAGAAAAGCTCCAAGAAGAGCTTGCGCAAAACAAACAATCGGTACTCAAGGTAGGGGAACTTCAAGCTTGCCGTTTTGGAATGCATATGTTTCAGCCGCTCTTTCATGTTGAAAAAGGTGGAAAAATTACTATTTTGCCTGTTGCTTTGAACGCAAGTGAGTTTCAGTTTGTAGTTGATCTGAAGAATTGGTATGAATATGAAGCCTCCAATTTGCAAAGTAGGGGAGTCGAACTGTTTTTACTCCGAAATTTAAGTAGAGGCAAAGGTGTTGGTTTCTTTGAGGCTGGCAATTTTCATCCTGATTTTATTCTGTGGATGATTATGGATGGCAAGCAGTATGTTACATTTATAGAGCCACATGGTCTTTTGCACGAAGGTCCGACCAGTGAAAAAGTTCAATTTTACAAAAGTATTAAAGAAGTTGAAGCAAGGTTTAACAATCCAGATATTATTTTGAATAGTTTTATATTATCTTGGACTCAATTTCCGCATCTCAAGTGGGGTTCATCTCAAGATGAGTTAGAAAAAAATAATGTATTATTTATGACAGATGATCGAGACCACTACTTAGAAAAACTATTTACAAAATTAGGACTCTGATGTTTCAAAACGTGATGTGCTTGAATATGTTTTGAATAGTGATATTAAGCCGATCTCAAGAGCTGAAAGAGTTATTAGAGACGGATCTGCAATGTTTGACTCTCTTGATGAAAAACAGATATGATTCTCTGGAAGATGCAAAAGGCATCCTTGGTGATGTGGCAGATATCCGAACCCTCTTCATCAATTTCCAGCAGCACCTTTATCGTAGTGCGTAGAGCAATTGCAAGTTGAAAAATGGAAAAACAAAAATATTTTAGACGTTTTTAGACATTCTCAACAGCTTAGAGATTCGAATATAATAAGATAGCTTTAAGATAGGATTTCTCGCACGAAGGCACGAAGAACGCAAAGAAAAAAAGAGAAGAGTTTAGCCACTGATGAACACCGATAAGCACGGAAAGAAGAGAAGAAAGGTTTCGCGCAGAGTCGCAGAGGACGCAAAGAAAAAATAAGATTTAGCCACAAAAAGGCATAGGGCGGCGTAGCCGCAACCAAAAGAAGTTATCCGCAGATGACGCAGATTATTAAAAGAAAAAAGATAAAATACTTATTGGCAAAATCATTTGTGGCAGAATCATTTTTTAA
>CAYTUX010000034.1:0-3799 GCA_964441455.1 uncultured Victivallales bacterium
TTTTTCTTATATGAGTTATAATCATGCCTGAAACAGTGATAGAAGTCACCTCCATAAAGAATACGAATTCTTCTAAACAACTCTTTATCAGTTATTTCAACTTTTTCAGGAGTATGTAGAAGAATATGAAAATGATTCGGCATAACAGCATAAGCTAAAACCTGACACCCCGAAAATTCTTCTGATTTCCTCATTATTTCCACAAACTTTTTCTTGTTGTAATCTGACTTGAAAAACTTTGTTTTTGAACACGTTCTAGACATTAAATGAGTGAATTGATCAACTCCAACCGGCGGTAATAATCTTGCAGGCATAACAATCTCCTTATAATATTAATAAAACCAGGTAATAATATATCATAATTATAAGAATTTGCAAGTTTTTTTATTTTGCTTTAAAAAATAATGGTTTTAGTATATTATAATTGAATATTAATCAATAAAATTTTAGGATTTTTTTATATGAAAGCGAATATTATATTTATATTTTCGGATCAGCAGCACTGGCAGGCCGTGGGTTTTGAAGATGAATCTTTTGATACACCAAATCTGGATAATCTTGCAAGCAAAAGTACTGTGTTTTATAACTCTTTTTGTACGACACCGCAGTGTTCCCCTAGTCGTTCTTCAATGCTTACAGGATTTTATCCTTCAAAAACTGGTGTTCTAGGTAATATCGGAGCTGCTGGTGGTGATGTTCTTGAAATTGAAACTATCGGCAAGATGCTTCAGGATGAGGGATATTATACCGGATATTTTGGAAAGTGGCATCTTGGAAAAAATTCTATTGGAACAGCCGGTTGGGATGAAGATTTTGGAGTTACCGGAGCAGAAACTACTGATGATGAAGCTGTTACCAAGTATGCTTTGGACTTTATAAAAAGAATGCCTGACTTAAATAAACCCTGTGCACTTTTTCTGTCCTATAATAATCCTCATGATATTTATGAGTTTGGAAACACAAAGGACTATTTATTAGAGAAAAACATTGAATTACCTGACTCCTGGTATAAACAGAATTTTGATTCAGTACCTTCTGTACAAGAGCAGTTCATGCTGGAGGATCAGGGAACAATAATATACAGCAAAGATGAAGATGCATGGAAAAAGTATAGAGATATATACCGGAAAAAGGTTAAATTATATGATAATGCAGTTGGAAAAGTTTTAGATTTTCTAAAAAAACAAAAGCTCTATGATGATGCTTTTGTTGTTGCGACATCTGATCACGGCGACATGGATGGTCAGCATCATCTTATTTATAAAGGTCCTTTTATGTATGAGCATATGATGAGAGTACCTTTAATTATCAAGTATCCAAATCAACAGAAGAATATTGAAACTGAGTTTAATACTGTCAATGTTGATCTTGTACCTACGATTATGGATGTTGCATGCAATAAAAAAGTTAAATCGGATGGAGTTTCTCTTAGGCCTTTGTTAGTAGAAGATGGTAATATACCTATGCGTGACTTTGTTGTTGGACAATATTATTCTAAGCAAAAATGGGTTAACCCTATTAGAATGGTAAGAGGTAATGGCTTCAAATATAATGAATACTGTAAAAATGGTGCAGAACTTTACAACTTAAATGATGACCCGAATGAATTGAATAATAGTGTAAATATTGAAAAATATGTGGATGAACAAAAAAGATTAAAAGGTTTTTTGTATGCATGGATTGAAGAGAACGATGATCCATTTTACAATCAAATCCCTACTGACCGGAATGGAAATGAGCTTTGCCAGTAATTTATATTGAATATTATATGGCTCTTCATAAATTATTGTGGGGTATCTTATTAAATCCCGTAGGGATGTCATCTTAGTAGCCATGGGCTTTTAACCACAATAATTGCTATATATTGAAAAGTAATATACACATAAAATTGTAAATTGTAAATAAAAGTTTTTGCCTTATCCCATCAAAATAACTCTTTATTAAATTAAAGATTTCAATTATTTTGATTGATCATTTTTGATCTGTTCGATGACAAAATCCATAAGTTTTCGAGAGATGGATAGTTTTGAGGGTATTGTTGGCAATTCATCTATGGAGAACCAATCGGCTAAAATAATCTCATGACCATCCGGCGTGATTTCACCCGACTCATATTCGGCAATGAAGCCAACCATATGTGAGTTGTGAAAAGGCCATGACTGGTTGCCGAAGTACCTGATGTTTTTTACCTTCAGCCCTACTTCTTCAAAAATTTCTCGTTCAACGCACTCTTCAAAACTTTCTCCGGCTTCTGTAAAACCGGCAATAATACTATAAAATCCCTTTGTAAATTTATTATTATGAGCAAGAAGAATTTTATCACCTTTTCTTATGATAGTAATTGCAGCCGGAGCAACAACAGGAAAATAGAGTTCGCCACAACTCTCGCAGATCTTGCATATTTCGGCTTTCGACATTATAGTTGGTCCACCACACTTACTGCAAAACTTAGAACGATGATGCCAATGCAGAAGAATCTTTGCTCTTGAAAACATGGAATACAATTCATTAAAAAAATATAATGGTTCACGAAGGTTAAAAGGTTCAACTCTTTCATCACTCATTTCTTTAACAATTGCAGCCGTGCATCGATAATCACCAAGATATCCAATTGATATTTCATCCACCAAATTCAACAAATCAAAATCGCTGCAGGTGGGAACAGTAAAATCATCATCATCTTTTGCAAGATATATCTGATAATTTTCATCAAAAAGAAATAGAATTTGTTTGTGGTTTCCAATTTCTGCAACATTTGGATTGAATTGCAGATCCTTTAAATCATTTTTACTCAGCATACCGGCTTACCCTCAATACCAAAAAAATCAAATGCATTAGCTGTAGTGATTTTTGCACACTCTTCAACAGATATTTTTTTTACTTCAGCAACTTTCTTTGCAACTTCAATGACATAGCCCGGATTATTAGGTTTACCACGATGCGGCACAGGCGCAAGGTAAGGTGAATCCGTTTCAATTAAAAGTCGGTTTAGGGGGATTATATTAACAGATTCTCTGATATTCTGAGCTGCCGGAAAGGTAACAATACCGGTTACACCAAGATATGCTCCAAGATCCAAAAACTTTTCAGCCCAGAACGGAGTACCCGCAAAACAATGCAGTTCAAAACGTCCTCCTTCTTTAGAAAATTCAGACAGCATCCCGTAAGCATCCACATATGCCTGATCCTTATCATTTTGATCTCTACAATGCACGATTGAAGGTAAATCTAAATCCAATGCCTTTTCCAGAAATTGCTGCATAACTTGCTTTTGAATTTCTCTTTCAGAATTTTCATAGAAATAATCCAGCCCTATCTCCCCTATTGCTACAAGCTTTTCATCTCCGACAAATTTATCAAAACAGTTGATGCCATCTTGAATTTCGTCGGCACCGTGTGGATGAATTCCGACTGTATACCAGCTGTTATCAATTGCATGAGCAAACTTTCTCGCAATTTTGCTCTCTTCGTAATCGGCACCAACAGCAATTACATATTCCAGTTCCGGAATCTTAATTTTGTCCCAAAACTCCTCCGGTTGTCCATTCTTTTCATAAAAATGAAAATGTGTATCAAATAATTTCATGTTTTTCCCTGTTATCGTTTAGATGAGGCGCGAGTTTACGGGTCGCCTACATCGATTTGTTAAATTTATTTTTGTTTTTTAAGTTTTTTTCAAGACTTCTTTTAAACAGTCGCTATCGCTCAAGAGAACTAAGTTAACAAAGATGAATAAGAGTAAATCCTTAGTTTTCTTTGTTATCTTCTGCAGGAATTATTTTATCTTCTTTTAACAAAT
>CAYTUX010000035.1:0-5535 GCA_964441455.1 uncultured Victivallales bacterium
TAAGGTTTTTGTCTCTTTCAAAGCCTCGAGAGCTACTCGAGTCTTAAATGCCGCATCATAAGTTTTACGTGGTTTTCTGCTCATTGTATATGCCTTTCTGTTTTTTATGTTAATTTACAAAAGCATCCACTTATAAGCAATCAAAAAATTGTCTCAAAAATCGGCACCATTATACAGGTCTACTGAGATTAATAGTGAAATCAATTTTGCTTCTTAAATATCCACCATCTTGGCAATCTTTGCGCATTTGTGCCACTTGTGTTTCTCTCTTTTATTCCTGTTCGGTATTTGCGGTTGCTTGACCGCAGGCTATGATGCAATGACGGCAACCATTTAATACTGGCGGCTCAAAGGTTCTCCCCTCTCTCTTTGCTTTTAGATCCTGCAGGTAGTTAATAAAACCAATAATTAGTCCTAGAGTCATAAATCCTCCCGGAGGTAACAGCATAAGAACTGCCGGATTTGCTTGTAAGAATGTTTTAATCTGCAAATTAGGAGAAGGTCCCCAAAGTGTAAGAGTTCCTGCACCAAATAATTCTCTCAATGAACCAAGTATGGCAAGACTTAGTGTGAAACCAAGTCCCATACCAATTGCATCTGCAATTGAAATAAATATATGGTTTTTAGATGCAAACCCTTCTGCTCGACCAAGAATGATGCAGTTCACTACAATTAGAGGAATGAAAATTCCAAGACTTTTGTGAAGCTCTGGTGTAAATGCTGCCATTGACATGTCTATTACTGTAACAAATGTTGCAATAACAACAATGTAACATGGAATTCGAACTTTGTCAGGAATAATATTTCTCAGCATTGAGATTACGATGTTTGAGCCAATAAGAACAAATAGAGTTGCAATGCCCATACCAAGTCCATTCTGCAAGCTTGTAGTAACAGCCAGTGTAGGACACATGCCAAGCAATAGCCTGAATATTGGATTTTCTTTCCATAGTCCTTTTACTAATTCAATATAAAATTTCATCTTAACCTTTCGTTTTTTCCTCTAACCACGAATTACTAAAATCTTAAACTACTAACAATTAATCATTAGTAATTATCTCCTGTTTGTTTTCTTCAAAAATTTTAAGCCCGCTTGATATTGCCTCAGCTACCGCTCTCGAGGATATTGTTGCACCGGTGATTTGTTGTATTTGTCCACCGTCTTTTTTTACTTTGACAGTTGAGTCGGCAGGAATTACCATATCTTTAAACTGGTCTAAGAAACTTGGCAATGTGGTTTTAGCACCAAGTCCGGGGGTTTCATTTTGTGAAATAATCTGTATGGCGAATATTTCGTTATCAGAATTAACTCCAACCATAACTCCGATGTATCCTGAAAAGCCACTCATTGTTGATGATTCAAATGCAGCTCCCACAAATTTGCCTCTTTCCCTGGCAATGTAAAAGACCATATTTGATTCAGAACCTTTTGGGATATACGCATCTTTTAAAGGGTCGTTGTCATGGTTTGGAAGAACCATATTGATTGCCGCAACTTTTGCTTCGCTCTTAATCAGTGCAATTTTATCTTTTGTTTTCCCGTTAACGTAAGAAAGAATCAGCCCGGAAATGCATGAAATAATTGTAAGCGTAACTATTAGTTTTAATGTCTCCTTCATTATACTTTTCCCTTCACTCCGAATACTTTTGGTTTACAAACTCTGTTTAGCAGTGGAGTTGTTGCATTCATGATAAAGATTGAGAAACTTACACCTTCCGGATATGAACCCCATTTTCTTATAACCATTGTCAAAAGTCCGCACCCTATGCCAAAAACCAACATTCCGGATTTATCAGTAGGGGATGTAACCATGTCGGTTGCCATAAATATTGCTCCAAGCATTAGACTTCCTGAAAAAAGGTGAAACAGTGGAGAAGGATTACCTGCCGGATCTATCAGATACAGTATAGTAGAAAATATTGCAACTGTGCCTATGTACGCAACCGGTATATGCCATGTGATAACTTTTCTCCATAGCAGATATATTCCGCCGATAATTAGTGCCAATGATGATACTTCTCCAATACAGCCATTTACTTTTCCAAGAAATAGATTTAAGATGTTTGAATTGCTGCTTAGAAAACTTATTGAATCTTTTGACTCCTGAAGTATGCCAAGTGGAGTTGCTGATGTTATCGCAGCAATATTCTCCGCGTTTATATAGTTCCAGTCTGTCCAGTCTCCGCTCATTGCAAATGCAAAGCTTAAAAACAGAAATAAACGTCCTGCAATAGCCGGGTTAAACGGGTTGTATCCCAACCCTCCAAAAAGCTGTTTTGCAATGACAATTGCAGCAAACGAGCCAACTATAGCCATCCATGTTGGTAATGTCGGCGGAAGGTTGAATGCCAGTAGTACGCCTGTTATCACAGCACTCATATCGCTAATTGTCTGGTTACGTTTCATTATTATACGACTCAAATATTCAAATATGACACAGGACGCAACACAGACAACTGTTAAACGTACAGCATCAAGTCCAAAAAAGATTACAGCAGCGATAAATGCCGGAATCATGGCAATGACTACATCTCTCATTATACCATGTATGGAAGCTCCTGAATGGACATGGGGAGATGAACTTACTGCATAAAATTGTTCTTCACTCATTGTTTTATCTCTATTTCTTTTGTTGTGATCTTAAAAAGGCTTTTGCTGTTCTGAAATGTTGAACTAAAGGGCGATGTGCCGGGCAAGAAAATGCACAACAGCCGCACTCCATACAGTCCATTACTCTGTTTGCCGCTGCTGATTCAAAATCTTCAGATTCACAAAATTGACTTAACTCTGCAGGCATTAGGTTCATTGGGCATGCTGCAATACATCTGCCGCATGATATACATGGAGATGACTCAAATTGAAAAATTTCTTCTGCTGTAAGCAATAACAGACCGGAGGTAGTCTTTGTCGTAGTCGTTTCAGCTGTTGATTGTGCAAACCCCATCATTGGACCACCTGAAATTATTTTTTTAACTCCATTTTTTGCTCCTCCACAGAAATCTATTAATTCCTGATATGATGTGCCTATTGGAGCAATGACATTTGAAGGATTTTTAATACCGTAACCTGATACAGTTGTTGTCCTCTCAATAAAAGGAAGATCTTTTACTACAGCATTATATATTGCAACTGTTGTCCCTGTGTTTTCCACAAGAACTCCAACGTCGGACGGTAGACCGCCTGAAGGAACTTGTTTTCCTGTAACTGCAAAAATCTGCTGTTTTTCAGCACCCTGAGGATAGAATGTCGGTAGGGTTGCAATTTTGATATTTTCAATAGAGTTATCATCTATATATTTTGAAAGCAATTCTATCGCTTCAGGTTTGTTGTCTTCAATGGCGATATGTGCATTTTGCACATTAAGCACTTTGCATATAATCTGAATACCTTCGACAAGACATTGAGGATGTTCCAGCATTAACCTGTAGTCTGCTGTCAGATATGGCTCACATTCAGCACCATTGATTATGAGTGTCTGAATCTCTTTTCCAGGAGGTGGTGACAATTTCACATATGTCGGAAAACCTGCTCCTCCCGCACCAACAACACCGGCTTCCCGTACTCTGTTCAAAATTGTATCCAGCGACAGACTATTCCAGTCATTGGTAGGAAATACGCCAACTAAATCTTCGTCAGATGTATTATTGGTTTCCAGTATAATTTCTGTTATTGGAGCACCTGTTGCTCCTGTTCCCGCAATTATATCTTTTATTGTTCCTGCAGCAGGAGAATGGACTGGTGCAGATATAAAACCTGCTGCTTCTGCCAGAAGTTGATATTTCTTAACATAATCCCCTTTTTTAACAACTGGCTTGGATGGTGCACCAAGATGCTGCGTTGTCGAAATTCTTAGAACCTTGGGTAATGGTAATCTTTTTGTCTCTTTGTCTCGAGAGAGTTCTTTCCTGTATTTGGGATGAACACCGCCATGTATCTTAAATTTTGCTTTTAAAATATTCATAATATTACCTTAAATTATTTGTCTGAAGTATCTATAATACACTTAGTAGGACATTTTTCTACAATGACCTTATTCTGAACTTCCTTTGTGTAATCAATTTTGGCAAGAAAACCATCCATTTCAATTGATCCTTCATCTTTGGTAAGTTTAACACACATTGTACAACCGATACATCCCCTTGTACAAACCTTACGAACAACAGGACCTTTGTCCTTTGAACTGCATAAAATATGAACTGTGTTTTTTTCCGGTACTAATTTGATCAGATCCCTTGGACATGCAGAAACACATTTTCCACATGATATACATAGCTCCGGATGAACTTTGGCTACACCATCAATCATTTCAATGGCGTTTGTCGGACAAACATTTGCACAACTTGCATATCCTAAACATCCATACGTGCAGGCTTTATCTCCACCCCCAACTAAATGTGCAGAACGACAATCGGCAATACCATTATAATCAAATCTGCGCTTTGCAACATCATTCGTCCCAATACAAAGAACAATCGCAACCTGTTTCTCAGCTGCAGCAGCTGTTTTTCCAAGATATTCACAAAGTTTTGAAGTCAAGTCAGATCCGCCGGGAGCACAAAGATTTAACTCAGCATCATGAAGTACTATTGCTTTTGCATAGTCCGCACAGCCCGCATAACCACATGCACCACAGTTTACCCCCGGCAATAGTTCGTTTGTTTCCTCAATTCTTGGATCTTCTTTTACATCAAAAAACTTTGCGGCAATTGCAAGTGCAAAAGAACATACAAATCCAACACATGTTATCGCTAAAACTGTTTCTATCATATCTTTACTAATCCTGAAAATCCCATAAATGCCATGCTTAACAATGCAGCTGTAATTAATGCAATTGCAACACCCTTAAATGCTTTCGGTGGATCTGAACGATCAATTTTCTCTCTTAAACCTGTAAAAAGAACCAACGCCAATGCAAATCCTAATGAAGATGCAAAACCAAAAACTACTGTCTCAACAAATGAGTAATTCTTTTGTATTGCCAGTACTGCCATCCCTAATACGGCACAGTTTGTTGTTATAAGTGGAAGAAAAATTCCAAGTGCTGCATGAAGGGATGGTAAGAATCTCTTTAGTATAATCTCCACAAGCTGGACTAATGAAGCAATTACTAAAATAAAAGCAATGGTCTGCATATAACCGATGCCGAGTTTATCTAATATATAAGTTTGAATTAACCATGTTACTGCTGCCGCAAGCGTCATAACAAATACAACAGCACCAGACATTCCAAGTGCAGTTGAAGTTTTCTTAGATACACCTAAAAAGGGGCATATACCAAGAAAGCGTGAAAGCACAAAATTATTAACTAATACAGCACTTATAACTATTAAAATTAATTTAATCATAATGGTTTTTGTTCCTTTTTAAAAATAAACCTGCGCAGTATAACAAAACATTATAACAAAAACCAAGTTTTTTTTATTTTTATTGAAAAAAAATTCGTAACTTCTCAATAAGTCTTTGATCAACCGCTGAGCAAGATTATTGATATATAGCTGCAATATATTAAAAGTATGGGGGGATGTACAAGAAAA
>CAYTUX010000036.1:0-2940 GCA_964441455.1 uncultured Victivallales bacterium
AAAAAAGAGTCGAGTCGAACGAAAAATGATGTTTCAATAGCCTTGCAAAAGAAAATTAAGCAAAATATAACCCAAAAAGATGTGTAGAACAACAAGGTCCGTGACCTCGCCAAAAAGGATGTCCAACCGAAAAATTAGGGAAAATAAAGATATATGAATAAAAAACTTGAAAATTAACTTTGAAATGCTTATAATTACAACAATTGAAGTTTATGTGTTTTTGTAATTTAAAAAAAAATAGAAAATAGGTGAAAAAATGAGTGTTAAAGGAAGAAAAAGAGTTACTTTCTCTGTGAAAGCACAGCCAAATGTACAAGTTAGTGTTGCAGGCAGTTTTAATAACTGGCATCCGGGTGAGAAAATTCTGACTGATCAGACAGGTAAGGGTGATTACTCTGTTTCAATGTTTTTAAGCAGAGGGAAGTATGAATATAAGTTTTTAATTGGAGATAAGTGGACGATTGACCCGGAATGTGAAGAGTGGGTCACAAATGATTTAGGCAGTATGAACAGTGTGATTGTCGTTAAATAGATAATAATAATATTGTGTGTGAAAAGAAGTTAGAAAATATATAGGAAGGATATAATATAGATGAATAATCGTATTCAAGAGTTTGATGTTTTACCCCAGATACCGGAGGATTTAATTTTTTTATGTGAACTTTCTGAGAATTTGTGGTGGTCTTGGAATAGCAGCGCATATGAGTTTTTTGAAAGATTGAATTACCGATTATGGAAAAAACTGGGATATAATCCGATTTTATTAAGAACTTCTGTTTCGCAGAACGATATAAACAATTTATCCAACGATCCGAGTTTTGTTTCAGCTCTTGGCATGATTAAGAAACAGTATGATGATTATATTTATGAAGCTGCAGTTGATGATAAGACATGTATCGGTTATTTCTCATTGGAATATGGAATTCATGAGACTCTTCGTCTTTATTCCGGAGGTTTAGGGGTTCTGGCGGGCGACCATTTGAAGTCAGCTTCAGACCTTGGCATACCACTTGTTGCTGTAGGTCTTTTATATAGAAAGGGCTATTTCAGTCAGAAGCTTGACAGCAATGGTTGGCAGCAGGAAGAGTATCCTGTGAATGATTATGCATCATTACCATTGAAGAAAGTATTTGGTTCAAACGGCAAGCAGGTAAAAGTATCTGTGCCGATTCCGGGTAATATAATACATGCATATTTATGGCGTTTTGATATTGGTCGTATCAAATTGTATCTTTTAGATACTAACATTGCAGATAATACGCCTGATATGAAAGAGATTACCGGAGCTCTTTACGGAGGAGACAAGATGATGCGTCTCCGTCAGGAACTTCTTCTTGGTATTGGGGGATATAATGCATTGATTGCTGCCGGACACAATCCTGTTGTTTGTCATATGAATGAGGGACATGCAGCGTTTCTTAGTATTGCAAGATATATTCATTTTACAAAAAATATGGGATTATCAAACGATAAGGCAATAGCCTTGATTCGCAGAACGAATGTATTTACAACTCACACCCCTGTACCGGCCGGTAATGAAACTTTCAGAGTTGATTTGCTGCGTCCTTATCTTGAAGTTTTCCAAAAAGATATGGATATGAATATTGATAGATTTTTGACTTTTGGTCAGATTGGTGACACGTTTTCAGATGAGATATCAATGACGGTTTTAGGTTTGAAGTCTTCCATATATTCAAATGGAGTAAGTGCTTTGCACGGCAAAGTTGCCAGAGAGATGTGGTCAGATGTCTGGCCTAACTATAATGCAGATGAAGTGCCTTTGGATTCCATAACTAACGGGGTGCATCCTTCAACATGGGTAGGCGGAAGAATGAAAAGCATTTACGAACGTTATCTTGGACCATTTTGGGAAAAAGATTTTGAAGACAAAGCAATGCTTAATCGTATATATCAGATTCCTGATGATGAATTATGGCAGGCAAAAGAGCGAGCAAGAACAAAGCTTATAAGGTTTATTAGAGAACGAGTCGGTTCGCAATATATAAATCGTAATGCGGAGCGAAGTCAGATTAAAAAAGTTGAGTCAATTTTGGATCATGATATATTGACAATTGGTTTTGCTCGTCGTTTTGCAACTTACAAGCGTGCAACTTTGTTGTTGAGAGATAAAAAGCGTTTTAAGGCTCTTCTGCTTAGCGATAAGTATCCGATTCAGTTTGTATTTGCAGGGAAAGCTCATCCTGCAGATAACGAAGGAAAGATGTTTATTCAGGAAATTTTCAAGTTTGCATCTGAGGAAGATATAAGGAACAGAATAGTTTTTGTTGAGGATTATGACATATCTGTTGCAAGGCGACTTGTTCAAGGAGTTGATGTATGGTTAAATGTTCCGAGATATCCGCAGGAGGCTAGTGGCACATCGGGTATGAAAGCTGCTATGAACGGGGCGTTGAACTTAAGTGTTCCGGATGGTTGGTGGGCTGAAGGTTATACTCCAAGCACAGGTTGGTCTCTTGGTAACGGAGAAATATATGAAGACACAAATTATCAGGATAATTTAGAGTCTCTGGCATTGTTCAATATTCTGGAGAATAAAGTCATTCCTATGTTCTATGACCGGCATACACATGATCTTCCGGCTGCATGGATAAAGATGATGAAAGCAAGTATTAAGATGTCTCTTGGAATGTTTTCAGGTCATAGAATGGTTAATGATTATTATCAGAAGTTTTATATTCCGGCAATGGAAAATTACAAGAATCTTACAGAACATCCGGAAGCTCTTGATCAGGTTGTGGAGCTTCAACATAAAATCATGTCTCATTGGGATAAAATATGGTTAGGTTTTCCTAACATTAATCATGATATGGATAGAGTTGCAATAGGAACTAAATTTACTGCAACTTGTGATGTGTTTTTAGATGGATTAGAACATGAACACGTCGATGTGGAATTTTGTTGCGGGAAAACTACGGAAAA
>CAYTUX010000037.1:0-5536 GCA_964441455.1 uncultured Victivallales bacterium
CTAAATTTGCATTTCTCTTTTCTTTTTAGTAGCTGGGTGAAAAATAAAAAATAACTCCCTGATTTCATTGATTTAAAAACATGTTTATCCTCTCAACCAAAAATTTAAGGATTTAAAACCCTGTTTTTTTTCTGTTTAATTACTGTTTTCGGAAGCCCCGCCCTACACCTGCTAATGCTGCAAACCAAATATAAAATGTTGATTGCAAATGGCTTCTGTAGGGTCGGGATCCGTGACCCCGCCTTTTCAAAACAACTTTTCAGTTTTGACACACGGCAGCCCCGCCCTTACTTTGAATCTTAGAAATTCAAAGTGAGTGCGGGGTGCCCTACACCTGCTGATGCTGCAAAACCATGCTAACTTCTTGATTTACAGGTGGCTTCTGTAGGGTCAGGGTCCGTGACCCCGCCTTTAAAATTTTTTCCATCCCGCCTTGCGGATCACCCAAAGGGTCATAATTATGTATTTAAATCCTAATTATATAGACCACTTCGCTCCCAGATTTCTGTTTTTGAACGTTAATCTCTTTCTAAAATGATTCTGTCATAAAAATGATTCTGTCGATAAAATTTTCTTAAAATCATTCTGATGTAAATTATTCTGCAAACAATCCTTTTGGTTGCCTGCCTGTCGGCAGACAGGCGGCTGTGCCGCCCTATGATCATCCGTGGCCAGGAATATTTTAAACCGGATTCTAAAATCCGAACGTCATCTGACCCTCGGCCTGACCCAAATCATCAGGTCCGTCATAAAACTTTTTATACAGCGCATCAAGTTTGTCAATATAATAAGATTTGTTGTAATCAGGATTCAGCGGATCCCACTCACTTAAGTTTTTTGCAGCTTCAAAAGCTTTAACTTTTTTTGTGTCACCGGTTATGTAATATGAAAGCTGGTCACCACTCCGATACTTTTTGTCTGATTGAAGTGCAATTTCGTAAACAGCACTCCTGGAACGACCGCCGAGTTCAACTTTTTCTCTATATTTTTCCGGATTAGAGGTCAATGATGTTGTCTTAACAAGCCACTCAACAGGCATAGCTCCACTTCTTATGGTCTCTTCAAAATCTTGCTTAAGTGCAGGAATTTCATCATCCTTCAATTCGAGCTTTTTACGAATCATCGCAATCAGAAATTCCCTCTGAAACTTTTCAAGTCCTCTGGATTTTAACGCCCCACCTTTTATAATAACTTCATCATCAAAAGTTAAAAGTGCATAATTCTTCACCTTGTAGCTATACATGGCCTTATATGAACCATCAAATTCAACTTCCAGCCCGGAAGGAAGTTTCTTCTGAAAGAAAAGGCTAATTTGCTCAATATCTTTTTCGCTAAGCTTTTTACCGGCCGTAAAATATATACCATCTGTGTCAATCTCGATTGCCTTGCAGTCTGACTCTTCCAACCATGTAATCATCTTTTTAAGCAACTCTCTTCCGCGAGATGTGACTTCTCCAGCCTTATCAAAATCGCAAAAATGCCCCATGTTGAATCCCAAATAACCGTAAAAAGAGTTTATTAAAATTTTAAATGTAGATTGCAAAGCGTCATAATAATGTCTTTTGTCATCTGTTTTTGCATTTCTCATTGCATCTTTTGCCTCAAATCTAAAATTCCTTAATCTATCAAGCATCTTAATAAATACGCCCAAATCATCACTTTCAGGCTTGATATTATTAACCAGCATTAGTGATGGATACAAAGATCTGACATCACAATGATAAACGTTAAGCAATACTCCTTCTTCAAACATATCCGCATATGCTCCTTCAAAAGATTTTGACTCCCCTGGCATAGGTATTGAGTGCTTGTTTCTTATATATTCTCTGATTAATAATGCATCAATCTTGGTTGCATTACCCCTGACTGATACATTCTGATAGGAATATGGTAAAATTGTTGCCTGATGAAATGTGCTTTGAGATAATAATGTTGCCAGACGCTCTGTCTCAATAATATCATCCAATGCATACTTTATAAGTTCTTCAGGATTTTCTCGAAATGTCTTTGATATATTACCACCATCAATATAAGTTCTATCTTTTGGAGCAATATTAAAATGTTTTGCAACTGCTTTTAGTCCGTAACTGTCAAGCACCCTGTGATTAATATCATAATATTGTGCAAGAAACATTGTGTCAATAACACTTCTGCCGAAAATATCACACCGGGTATATGATATACTTCTTTCTGCCATTCGCAGCTGACTAGACCTGAAAGAGGGCTCTTGACCTTGCCGACCAATATCAAACTTAAGCTTATGTCTTTTACAGCGTTTGGATAAATAAGGCAAATCAAAATTGAAAATATTATGTCCCTCAATAACATCTGGATCTTTCTCTTGTAAAATTTTAATAAATCCAGTAAGAATCTCTTTTTCTGTTCCGCCATGAAGAACATCACGCCACCCTCTGTTATCGCTGATGGTTATTGCAACAATTTCGTCGCCCGCTCGACTTGCATTGCAAAACTCATATTCATCTTCAGTAATACATTCAATATCAACCTGCATTCGATATATATCAGAAAACTGCATACCCTTGAAATATGTTTTTCCTGTCATCATAAGATACTGATATACAGGATCATTTACTGCATGATATAAAAACATGTTGTTTTTAAATCTCTTTTTGACAACATCCGAAATCTCTTTTTTTAACTTATCCCAATGTGTCCAGTCTTCAACAAATAGTATGGAGTCTAATGCTGCACCACCTTCAAGCGTTATCAATTCATATTCTGATTCCAAAAATTCAAGCAGCTTGCTTGAACAAATTATGTATGGCTTAAATTCTTCTTCAATAACCTCAATACCACTGTCACGCTTAAAAAGAATAATCTTTGAACTGAAAAAATCATATTCTACAGAAATAATATTCTCTTCGGCATTTGCACCGGTTATTACAACATCATCAAACATTATATATTTCCTTTCAAATGGACGAAACTTGTACAGACGAGATTTGTCGCATCTCTCTTATTAAAAATCTAACTACTTGACTAACCGTCTAACTATTTTTTAATTGACTCAACCGCTAACCTGGCTGTTGCGAAAGCAGCTGTCAGATTAAATCCGCCGGTCGGACCATCAACATCCATAACCTCACCGGCAAAATAGAGCCCCCTGCTCTTTCGTGACTCCATAGTATCTTTGTCAATATCATTTAACGATACTCCTCCAATTGTTACCATTGCCTCTTTTAGAGGTCGAGCCTTCTTTGGATATAACTTGAATGATTCCTGCTTTCCGGCAGGTATTACATTAAAATAATAATCCCTGACATTCTTATGAGCAACAATACTGCTTGCATTGGTAAGAGCCTTTCCCCTTGCCCCCCAACTTTCAGGATAAATATCGCCGGATGTAACACCGACAATGTTGTTGCCGGCTACAATCTCAACATCTGCCTGTGGAATATGTTTTACCTGTCTGTCAAATTCAAATCCCACAAGTCCGGGCTGATAAGGAGTCAACTTATGACCAAAAGTTTTAACCATCTTCTGTCCGTCACCTACAGATCCAGTTTTTGGATAACTTACACCACCTGTTGCCAATAACACATTTGGAGCATAAAGAGTAATAAAATCATTACCAACTTCATATATCTTATTCTTTTTACGTATCAAATCAATTCTACAATTGTATAGGGAAGGAACTCGCTCTGATCTTATGACATCTGTAAACACATGCAAAACATCATCGGCGTTACGACTCTTTGGATAGACCCTGCCATCTTTTTCTGCAGAAGTCTGTAATCCATGATCGGCAAACCATTTTATCAGATCTCCAGGACCAAACTTCTTTAATGCTGGTTCCAGAAAGTCGGCAATATCTGATTCATAACATTGAATAAAATCATTGGTTGAAATACTTGAAGTCAAATTGCACTTATTATTTCCGCAAATCAGTAGTTTACGTCCCGGCAAATGCCTTGCTTCAACAAGAAGGCAACGCAAACCAATCTCACTTGCATAGACCGCTGCCATCAAACCCGCAGCACCACCACCAATTATTATCAAATCTGTATTCATTATCCTATTTTCTTCTGGTATAAACTTTCGAAACAGCTTGACCAAACTCTCCCAGATCAGACCTTTTATATCCGGTTGCTGCCAAAACCTCATCGGCAGTTTTAAAATGACACTTTGCTGTCTTTTCAAGAACTTGCGGCCCATTCTTTTCAACTAATTTAATCGCCATCTCTTTAACTTTGGCTGATGCTCCTTTAGGAAACTCCTGATCATAGGCTTTTTCCATAGATTTAAGCGACAAAAGAAACTGCTCGCGAGCAATAATTGATGCTGCCGCAACAGCCATATCTGATTCTGCTTTATGACGCTGAATCAACTCAATATTCTTGCCTTTTTTCATTAGGGCTTTTTCCAGTTGCACTTTTGTACCAAACTGGTCAGATATCGCTTTGGGACAGGTAGGAACTAAATCCAGAATATTTTCAATGGATCTGGCATGCCCCCATGATAACAGCGTGTTTACACTGCGCATCTTTGTATAAAGACGATTATATGCTTCCGGACCAATTTTAACTATGGAAAATTTTCCTTCAAGAAGCTCTCGCAATGCCTTACCCATACCAAGTGCTTTGACGTCAGATGTAATATTCTTGCTATCCTTAACTCCCATCTCTCGAAGCTTGGGAACAATTGAATCATCAACATAAACCGATGAAACAACTAGTGGTCCAAAAAGATCTCCCTTACCACTTTCGTCAACTCCACAATGCGGCTGTATTGCCTCCGGATTTAAAATATCTTCATAACCAAGTGTCGCAACCTGTGTAACCAGGGGCTCCAGATAAAATAGTATAAAATCTTCTGCACCCTTACCCTGTATCAAACACTTTCCTGATGTATAAATGTTTATAATGCAATCATTTCCTTTAACTGAATAAATTGTATAAGGTACTTCTGTCCTCGTGAATATACCATCCTGTAAAATTGAAATTAATGTCTGCTGCTGCTCTTTAGTCAACTTATATGTAAAAGAGTTCTGTTTTGCCATTATTATATTTTCCCTTCAAAATATCATCTCATAAATTTGGGTGATTATACAAAACTAACAATAACAATGCAAGATGTAACAATCTATAATTGTTTTTTCCTTGATTTTTCGGTTGTATTTTTTTTGCAGTTCAATTTTGAAAAACCATTCTTGCTCAAACAACAACTTGCGATAGCAGCACACCTTTGGCTTCGCAAGCAGAAATCTAAGAGATTATTTGTTACAAAAAGCATCACTTCGACAGAATATCACACAAATAATTGGCTAGATGTGGAAAAAAAGTTAAAGAAAATCGCTACGCTCTATTATCGCAATCAACAAGAACTACGGACTAAATGACCAAGAACCAAAACAAGCAATACTTTCTAGAGCAAATATCGATTTTTTTTAATCGTTTTGTAAAAAAAACAGCAGCAAAAATCACCACCATCCCTACAGTTGGTGATGCTTGTAATATGATAAAAATTTAACAAAAAATTATTTATTTTGCAAACATTATTTTGGTTTGCCCTGTCC
>CAYTUX010000038.1:0-21109 GCA_964441455.1 uncultured Victivallales bacterium
CCTTTTTTGGGGGGGGTTTTTTTTTTTTTTTTTTTTTTAAAAAAAAAAAAAAAAAGGGGGGGGGGGGGGGGTTTCTTCCGACTTTTTCTCTGCGTCCTCTGCGTCTCTGCGCGAGACATTTCTTCCCGTATCTTTTTCTGACACATGCCTCATGACCACACCTGTCGCCTAGACAGAAAAAGGAAAAAACTTTTACTGCAAATTTATAACTTGTAAGAAAATATACAATAATATATAATTATAAAAATGTAATGAAATATAAATCAAAGGAGTTATTTTAAATGCCAAGACGTGAAGATATAAAAAAGGTGATGATAATTGGTTCAGGTCCAATAATTATTGGACAAGCTTGTGAATTTGATTATTCAGGAACACAAGCATGCAAAGCACTACATAAATTAGGATATGAAATTGTTTTAGTTAATTCAAATCCTGCAACAATTATGACCGACCCCGGAATGGCCGATGCAACATATATTGAGCCTCTAAACACAGAAACTCTGACAAAAATTATAGAAAAGGAACGCCCCGATGCTCTGCTGCCGAACCTTGGCGGACAGACCGGTCTTAATCTCTCTTCTGAATTAGCAAAACTTGGTGTTTTAGATAAATACGGTGTAAAAATTATTGGTGTTCAACTTGATGCTATTGAGAGAGGTGAAGATCGTTTGGAATTTAAGAAATCAATGGCTCGTCTTGGTATTGAGATGGCTGAAAGCAAACTTGCCTACACGGTTGAAGAGGCAGAAGAGATTGCCGATGAACTTGGTTATCCTGTGGTTATTCGCCCTGCATATACAATGGGAGGAACAGGTGGCGGGCTTGTATATAACGTCGATGAACTAAGAACTATTGCTGCTCGCGGACTCCAGGCAAGTATGGTTGATCAAATATTGGTTGAAGAGTCTGTGTTAGGTTGGGAAGAACTGGAACTTGAAGTTGTCCGCGATGCAAAAGGTCAAAAAATTACGGTTTGTTTCATAGAAAACGTTGATCCGATGGGTGTTCATACCGGCGATTCATACTGTACTGCTCCAATGTTAACTATCTCCGGGAAACTTCAGGATCGACTTCAAAAACTTTCATATGCAATTGTTGATGAAATTGAGGTTATCGGCGGAACGAATGTTCAATGGGCTCATGATCCGGTGTCTGACAGAGTCGTGGTTATTGAAATTAACCCGAGAACTTCCAGATCCTCAGCTCTCGCTTCAAAGGCAACAGGATTCCCTATTGCTCTGGTTTCCTCAATGCTTGCAAGTGGTTTAACTTTGGATGAAATTCCTTATTGGCGAGCCGGAACACTCGATAAATATACCCCTTGGGGAGATTATGTTGTGGTTAAATTTGCCAGATGGGCATTTGAAAAGTTTAAAGGTTCAGAAGATAAACTCGGAACTCAAATGAAGGCTGTTGGCGAAGTCATGAGCATTGGCAAAAATTATAAAGAAGCATTCCTAAAAGCTATCAGGTCTCTTGAAAATGGACGCTCGGGACTGGGATTTGCCAAGAATTACAATAAACTTGATTTAGAAGAGCTGATGAATCTTGTAAGTACACCAACGAGCGAAAGGCAGTTCATAATGTATGAAGCACTTCGTAAAGGTGCAACAATTGATTCTCTTTTTGAAAGAACATCCATTAAAAGATGGTTTGTCGAACAAATGGCCGAGCTTGTTGAATTGGAAGAAAAAATACTTGAACACAAAGGTGAAAATCTGCCTGATGAATTGCTGATTGAAGCTAAAAAAGATGGATTTTCTGATAACTATCTTTCAAAAATCCTGCAGATTGAAGAAAAGTCTATTCGTGACCATAGAGAAAAAACAGGAATTGTTGAGACATGGGAAGCTGTTCCGGTTAGCGGAGTTGAAGATGCGGCTTACTACTTTTCGACATATAATGCTCCCGATTCTGTCAGTACAACCAATAATAAAAAAATTATGATACTGGGAGGCGGACCAAACAGAATCGGACAAGGTATTGAATTTGACTACTGTTGTGTACATGCCGCATTGACCGTTCGTGATGAAGGACTGGAAACAATTATGGTTAACTGTAATCCGGAAACAGTTTCAACTGATTACGACACTTCAGATAAGTTATATTTTGAACCATTAACGGTTGAAGATGTATTAAGTATATACAATAAAGAGAAACCATATGGTGTGATTTGTCAGTTTGGCGGACAGACTCCTTTAAATATTGCAAAAGAGCTCAAAGATGCAGGTGTGAATATTATTGGTACAAGTCCGGAAACTATCGACTTGGCTGAAGATAGAGACTTGTTTCGAGCTATAATGGATAAACTGGAAATACCAATGGCTGAATCCGGTATGGCAAGCAATCTTGAACAAGCTCTTGAAATTGCAAAAAAAATCGGTTACCCTCTGATGGTAAGACCTTCTTATGTGCTTGGCGGAAGAGGAATGGAAGTTGTTCATGATGAACAGATGCTTATAGAATATGTTTTAGCGGCAGTTGAAGTTACACCTGAAAGACCTATCTTGATTGATAGATTCTTAAGTAATGCCATTGAGGCTGAAGCGGATGCAATTGCTGACGGAACTGATGCTTTTGTTCCGGCTGTTATGGAGCACATTGAACTTGCAGGTGTGCATTCGGGGGATTCAGCATGTGTTATACCACATGTTAGTATTCCTGAAAAACATATTGAAACAATTCGTAAGTACACAAAACAAATTGCAGTCGAGATGAATGTTATTGGCTTGATGAATATGCAGTATGCAATTGCTGATGACATTGTTTATGTTTTGGAGGCAAATCCTCGTGCTTCAAGAACAGTTCCGCTGGTATCAAAAGTATGTGGGATCTCTATGGCAAGAATTGCAACCCAAATCATGCTGGGAAAGAAACTTAGCGATTTGAACTTAAAGCATGCTGTTTTTTCTCATTTTGGAGTGAAAGAGGCTGTATTTCCATTTAATATGTTCCCTGAAGTTGATCCTGTTTTAGGACCGGAAATGCGCTCTACAGGCGAAGTACTTGGACTTGCTGATTCATATGGATTAGCTTTCTATAAGGCTCAATGGGGAACGAATCAGGCTTTGCCTAAGGAAGGTAATGTTCTAATAACTGTTGCCGACGTTGATAAAGCTTCAATTCTGGAAACAGCAAAAGAATTTGAAGCTCTTGACTTTAAAATCTTTGCAACAGAAGGAACTGCGGCATATCTTTCTGAGAATGGAGTTAAATGTGAAAAGGTTCTTAAAATTCATGATGGCAGACCAAATATCATTGACTCAATAAAAAATTCACAGATCCAGCTTATTATTAATACACCTATTGGTAAAAGCGGAAAAACTGATGATTCATATATTAGAAAAAATGCTATCAAATTTAAGGTGCCTTACATTACTACAGCTGCTGCAGCTGCTGCCAGTGCCAAAGGTATTGCCGCTGTTAGGGAAAATGACTGCACAGTAAAATCTCTGCAAAACTATCATAAAGAATTAAGGTAGAACTTATAAAAAAAGGCTTCAATTTAAAATTGAAGCCTTTTTTTGAAATCTTCACAATTTGTGTGTATAAAGGATTTAAATTAAAATATGAATTCCTAACATGTTAATTGGGAGGAGAGTACAGGCGTTGCACCATCTTGGGAGCATACAAAAGTTACAACCCTATTGGCTAATTCATTTGTTTCAGCCAATGAATCACCTCGTAAAATCCCGGCGGTTAAAGCTGCGAGAAATGAATCCCCTGCCCCAACACTATTAACTGCATTGCCCGCGGAAAGCCGGGGTGAATATCAATTTTATCTGCTGTCACAAGCACACTGCCGGCAGGACATCGGGTATAGGCAATTAAATCAAGATTAAATTTTATAAGTAATTGTTGCAATTTTCAATTAATATTCTACTCTTCATCTTTATAATTATAATGAAGGCTCATATATGTATTGAAAGCATAATTAATAATATTGACTCCCAATTTATAAGCCTGAGAACTCAATGCTTCACTAACCCCTGAATGACCAGTCTGCCATGCATCATTTATATCTCCCTGATGATAGAACACAGCCCAACGACCATTATAATTTATACCAAGAGCCCTATCACCTGAATGATGGAACAGTCGAGGTGCTCCATCAGGAAAATAATATGGAGTCTGATAAATAATATCATCATTAGCAATATCAATAAACTGCCTCTCAGGAAATACTCTACGTATTACAGATCGAATGGAGCTGTTAAAATTTCCGCCTCCATTATCTGCAAAAAGCATTCCTCCCTCATCGGTAAGATACCATCGCAATGTCTTAATGTCTTTTTGGGAAAGACTAATATTTCCCTGACCTGTAATGTAGACAAAAGGAGGTGATTTATGTTTACTAAAACGTTTTAAATCTGAAATCTCAATTGCTTCCGTATTGTCGGCGATCTTAAAGTCTGTCAATTCCCTAAACTTAAGAAGTAAATTATAATCCGATCCTTTGCCCATGTTCTGATCCCAATCACCACCTTTGTACTTCAAGCGAATAAATCTGACACGGGCATCTTCCATTCCTTCGGGCCAACCAGGTTTGCCTCCTTTTTTGGAAGGTTTACCGGCAAGATTTGTGGCTTCGTACTGATCCTCGGTCTCTTTATCTAACTCTTTCATTCTTTCATCATCCAACTCCGGAACATAAAATGAAATTGCACTGTTCATATTGAAAATAAACTCTTTTTTCTTTTTTGGCTTCTTTATTCTCTTTATTACAACTTGTTGCGGAGCACCATCACCTTTTGGAATTTCATAGTCTTTCATACATCCTCTTAAAATAAGAAAAGGTAGAAAGAGTATAAATATGTGCAGAAATCCAGCCCAGTATGTTGAGCTTCTAAAACGAGGATCTTTGCTGTTATTTAAATCTTCAACAATTTTATCTCCAATTAGATTACACTTTTTTTCTGTTGTGCCACAGTAATACTGCTTAACTTTAAACAATGTGACAATGGTAAAAAACAGAAATGCCAGAAGAGCCATTATTACCCATAACCATACCCAGGTTATCCATAAATGATTTCGATAATATTTATCAAACAGTTTTCCAGCCTGATCCATTTCCAACATGAGTGAAGGAATACGAACCAGAAAGAGCAAAGTCCATAAAGTTATCACACCAAATGCAGCTGCACTTATTTTGAGAAACAGTAAAGAGATCTTATTTTTAAGGCGAAGTAAAAACATGCTGATAATCATCAAACAGCCAACATATATTGATAGAGTTGCAAAAACATTAAAGCTGCTTAGTATCCCGGTGCTCTGCAATAATTTTACCTGCTTACCATCAAACCCGGACATGGAAATATATTTATCTAGACCAAATTCTCCTATAGCTATTGCCAGTGTCCCCAGAAAAGTAAGCATAAAGGCAAACCGCATAGACCATGATACCTCGTTTAAAAAATATTGAAGAAAAGCTTTGATATATCTTATCATCAGGCAAGTGCCTAAATGAATCTTCTCCGTCAACCAGAATATCACATTCAAAATAAAATCGGTAATATTAAATTCTTCTTTGATGAAAAGCTCATTTAAATGCAATGGTTTATAAGTACCTTCAATAATATGAAGCATCTTTTCTTTATCATACTTGTCAGTATTCTCTATTTGCTCATTATCATTCTGAGTGTCTTCAAGTGATCCAAGCAAAGATTTTTGATTAGCAATTGTATTAATCTCTTTCCAAAAGTTTTTAAACCTTCCAATTATATTAAGATCTTTCCAAAAGTTTTTGGACTTTTCAATTATGTTAAAATCTTTCCAAAAGTTTTTGGACTTTTCAATTATGTTAAGATCTTCCCAAAAGTTTTTGGACTTTTCAATTACAGATATTTGATCTTTTGCAGTTTTGTTTTGTTTTATTTTCTTCTTGGGCTTTTTACCGAATGCCAGATCTTCTATTTTTGATGCAAGCCTCTCTTTGTCTTTTTCTGTATTGGGTTTATTAAACTCTGTTTTCTTGCTGACAGATGAAGTCTGGGCTGTTTCTTTCTTAGGTTTATCATCCGATACTTTATTTTCTCTTTTTGGAGAAAAACTCTTTTGGTCTTTTTTCTTCTTGGTTTTTTTACCGTATGCCAGATTTTCTATTTTTGCTGCAAGCCTATCTTTTGAATCTGTATTGGATTTATTAACCACTGTTTTCTTGTTGACAGTCGGGGGTTGGCTTGGTGTCTCCCCAGGCTTATCATCCAATATTTTATTTTCTGCTTCTGGGGAAACCCTGTTTTCCATATTGTCTTCGACATTTTTCTCATCATGCGGAGCATCAAAAGAAACAGAATTCTCGTTTTCATCCAAAGGCATCTGCTCAGATTCCTCTGTTTTGTTCACAGGTAGTTTTTCATGTTCTATATTTGTATCAACGGAGGAAGCATCAGGCACATCTTGGGCTTTAATAATTTCAATTTTAATAACAGAATCCCCTATCATAACTTCATCGCCATCTACCACAGGATGGCTTAATTTGGAATCAATTTTTTTGCTATTAATGAAAATGCCGTTGGAGCTATCAAGGTCTTTTATTAAGATTGAATCTGCCACTTCTATCTGACAATGTTGCCGGGAAACTTTGCCATCACCTTTGATAACAATACTACAGTCATCTGAACGACCTATGGTACATACCATGGGAGGTTTAAGACTGTATTTTGTTCCTTGAAGAGGACCGGACAAAAAATTAATTTTAAGGGTATTATTCATGAATATTTATATTCTATGGTATCAATATAAATTAAATAAGATGTAAGAAATTTATTCGAAATCATCATCTAAACTATTCAGAGAAGATTTAACCGGTCTTTCGTCAGATATCTCATTTATCTCCTGCAGTACTTTGGGCACCTTTTTTTCATCTTCCACAATTTCATCTTTAGAAACTGACTCATCATCCGGTTGTTTACCGGCAGCTGCATCTGCTTTTGCCTGTTCAATTACAGCCTTTTGTGACTCTTCTTTCTTCTGCTGTTTAATAGCCTCTTCTTTAGCTTCTTGCTCCTGCTTTATAATAGCTCTTGGATCCATAGATTTATATTGAACACATAACTTTATAAAGCCAAGAGACAGCAATGCTATAAACACTACATGAAATATTGCGGAAATAACCAATCCTTTAGGCATTATTGATTTTCTTACATTTTCCATAAGTTTATCAGCTGATATATCTTCTATAGGATCATGCCCCATTTTTTTCAGATGAAAGTTTTCTTTTCTCTTTTCTTCTATTTTATCATTCATAATATCCTCAATTCATTGTTTTCGTCATTTTAAATTATTCATTAGATTTTATACCAATCAGAGCAATCTCTGCACCGGAATTACTTAGTTCAAGAAAAACATCTCCAAACTGTTCCTGCTTTAAGTTTTTATCAATCTTCAACTTAACCGTTTTGTCATCTTTATCAGCTATGTAATATTCTACTTCAAATTTTAAACTATTTATACTTATCTCTTCACCTTGTAGATATACCTTACCTTCTTCATCGACAGAAACAGACAACTGACTATTTTTCATCTCTTCAATATCCGGGGATTGAGCTTCTTCAAGTTTAATATCAGACTCTTGCATGAAATTAGATGTAAGCATAAAAAATATGATTAGCAAAAAGGCAATATCACCCATAGATGCCACCGGCACCATAATAAAATTGCTTTTCTTTTTTCTGCCTATTTTCATTGACTTTTTTTATCCTCATGCTCAATAAGAGCCATAACACCATCTGCATATGTTATTGCCATTACAACTTGATAATACAGTTCATATGATACATCGGCAGCACTATCAATAATTATTATTCTGTCCTTCTCTTCCTTTTCCTTCAAGTTAAGCGAAAGGAGATAATCTCTAAATTCTTGTATATTCATATTCTTCTCATTTTCACCCCACAGAATATCAGATCCATTCAAATTAACAGTCATCTGCTTTTCAGTTTTCTGAGATGTATCTGTAGAACCAGCAGGAATATTCATTTTGTTACCTGCCGGCTTAATAAATGTGGTGGTCAAAATAAAAAAAATGATTAACAAGAAGGCAATATCAGCAAATGCACCGACATCAATGACTGGTTCTTCACGTTTTCTCTTTATGTTGAAAGAAGCCATTTAGTCCTCAATTTCATAATCCAATGTAATCTGGTCTATAAGTTCTGTTGCAGAACTCTCTATTTCAAGAACGAATCGATCTATTTTTTTTGAAAAAATATTATATGCCACAACAGCAGGTATGGCAATTATCAATCCGGTAGCGGTTGTAATCAATGCCTCTGATATACCTGCTGAAACTGCGTTTGCATCCATACCGGCAGAAGCCATACTCTTAAAAGAGCTTATCATACCTGTAACAGTACCGGTCATACCCAACAATGGTGCAACACCTGCAATCATTGTCAAATAATTCAGCCTTTTTTCAAGAGCCTCAATTACGTGCGGGGCATAATCATTCATGGTTCTGTTAACATTCTCTTCAATCTCTGTTAAGCTCTTGCCGCCTCTGACAAGTTTTCTAAATTTTATAAGTCCAACCATCAATACAGCTGCAACCGGACCTTGAAAACTTTCACACTCTTTTATTGACTCATCAATATGACCCTCTTCAAGATGATTAATAATATTTTTGCGAAGAATCGAAGCATCTTTTTCGGCAACTTTAAAAGCACGTACTCTATCTATAATTACTGCAAAAACAAGCACAGATAAAAGCATTAGTGGAATAATAATAATTCCGCCATCTAGAATATTTTCTAACATTTATTTTCCTCTATTCGTTATTCGTTATTCATTGTTTTATACGAAAAAGTGTATAGTAAATATAGTGTACAATACACATGGTAAAGATTGTAAACACCGCCACCTTAAAAAAGTTCTTAGTTTTTAGTATTTAATTGTTGTGACATATGATTTTCATAAATAAATGAGTAAAGCTAATTCCAATATTAATCATTGACCATCAACCATTATTTACTATTCCCCAAGTTTTTTAATCAAAATCTCCCGAATTTTCTTTGCTTTCGGAGCTGAAGAAGAATCAGGGTATTGACTAAGAAGCTGTTCACATTTCTGTTTTGCAACATCTAACTGTCCAAGTCTATATGCGGCAAGAGTCCACTTGTACAACATCTGATCAAGAAATGACGCATCCGGATAATCCTGAAACACCTGCTCCATCATTTCTATTGCTCGCTGATAATCTTTTGTACTTATATAATAGTTTGATATTTTCTCAAGAGCCTGTCCTGCAAACATAGAATCAGGGTAGTTGTCGAGCACCTTTTTGTATTGCACCATAGCAGAACTGAAATCTTGATTAAGATCTGAATTTTCACTATACTTATCAATCAACTGATTCTCAACAGACTGTGCTATCATAAACTGAGCTTCAGCTTTCAATGTTGAGTTCGGGAGCCCAATGATGCCTTTCATAATTTGAATTGCCTCCCCTTTTGCTTTAGGATCTTCTGACTCCATCTTTGCAATAGCAACCTTCATCAATGCTTGATCTACCAGTGGGGAGTCTGGATATAATTTTATAAGAGTGTTACATGTACGTATGACATCATTTAACTTATCTTGTATAAGAAACAAATCCCATTTAATATTGAATGCCTCTTCTATAAAACTTCTATCCAGTTTAGCTTTCATGCCAATTTTTATAACATTATTAACACGGTCAAGACCTTCGTCAGCCTTTTCATCTGCCTGTTTATTAAGCCCAACATCTTTAAATATCTGTCCAAGTTTTCTATATATTTTACCTTCAATAATATCTTTTTCAGCCTTAATCTGCAGACTATCAACTTCACGATGTTCAATTTTCACATCCTGTATTGCACCAATAAGAACTTTTGCCCGATAAGTGATTAATTTATTTTCTTCTTGGGATATATTGGATTCATCAACATATTCCAGAACAATAAAGTCACCTTTTTGAGCATGAAGAATGTCGTCATCACTAGTTATATTATTTGTGGACATAGCCTCTTTTAATTTTGCAGAACCAACGAAGATTCCTGAAGAAGGATCTGATTCTATAAGTGTTAAATTCATGGAATCTCTTTGAACATAAACATCTTTCTGCTCATCTAAATCTATCCCACTAAGGCTGTAATCCTTCTCTTTTTCCTGTTTGTATTCAATAAAAACATTTGCATTTATAGTATCTTGCTGATCCGACACGTTTTGATCAAGATCCTTTACTCTTACAAAGAATTCCTGATTTCCAAAAACACCTTTTGTATATTCCCTATATGCCCCATCGGTGAATCCAATTGATGCTGAAGAAACCATATCAACTGATGTCAAGACTTTCTGATTTCGTTCACCGGTTGCAGTGTTTTTGTCGTTGTATATAACTTTAATATTATCTGTTCCCATACATTGAAGAATCCCATCGCCAGGAACAGCCTTTCCTGGAATCGACTGGATTGAACCTAAATAATAGGTTCCGCTTTTCCCAAGTATCTCCAGCTCTATTTCTTCCTTATCACCAGTTGCCGCATCTAAAGTTACCTTAACTTTATCTTTATTATCTTTGCTATCAAGCAGAACAATCAAGTCTTTATCATAGATTTTAACAAAAAGCCGTTGACCCAACTCCGCAGGCATACCGCTATTATCCTCAAGAGGAACGCTTGTTCCAACCATCTCTAAAGCTTCAATGGCTCTAGTCCAATTTTTGAGTTTGAAATGGCACATTCCAATGTAGTAAAAAGACTCATTAGCATAAACACTCCATGGATATTCATTTGTAACCCGACGAAGAATCATAAATGCCTTATCATATTTATTCATGTTATAATAACAGATACCGGTACGATATAATGATTCAGCTTGAACGTTTTCATCATCGGACTTACTGGCCAACAGAAGCTGCTTGACAGCTGCATCATAGTTATATTTTGATATATAATAGTCTCCCAGTGCCACATAAGCTTTAAATTTAGCTTTAGTTTCCGGATACATTTCAGGAACAGATTGTATAATCTTAAGTCCTCGTTCTTCCTGCTGCTGATCAATCAGCTCAAGACCTCTATTCAAAAGGTCATTTGCCTTGTATTCAGTTCTGTCTTCTTCTGAAGCATCAACACTCTTGGTGCTCTTTCTCGCAGCCTCCAAACTAAATGGAGCAAACAAAACTGATGCAAATATTAATATACATATTGTTTTATACGATTTAATCTTGATAAACTTCATTATAATACACCTCCACCGGTATCAATACCGTAACCTTCCAAATATTGATGTGCCTTTGAAGACGCAGATGACTTAGGATACATTTTCATTATTCTCCTTGCATTAGCAATTCCCATTTTTATATCACCAGATCCCTTGTAATATTCAACTTTCTTCCACGCCGCAGCAGAAGATGAATCTGGAAAACTGTTCTCTATTTCTGACAATGTCATAATAGCTTCATTTAAATCTGTCTTTCTATATTGGCATTCTGCAATCTGCCAAAGGTTATGAGGAGGATTATCTGCTTCTCGAAAGAATTTAATTGCTAAATCATATTGGCGAAGGTGATGCATATAAAGTTCCCCCTTACGATAGGAACACTTCTGGGCATCTTTAGGCTCCATTCCTGCAATATCATCAAGCTTTTTTATGGCTTCTTCCCACTTGTGCTGGCGCTCAAGAATTACTTGGCGTTGCCATTCCGCCAGTACGTGATTGTTTATTTTATCAATCAAAATTTCTGCCTGTGTATACTTCTTGTCATCTCTCAAACGAGTAATAATTGCAATATATCTGGAATCAGCAGCATCCTTGTCCTGCATCTTGCCGACAAGTGTAATGATATCATTAATTGTCTTTGCCATAAGATCGTTATCTTCATAAACTCTCGACAAGAAATTCAGTAATTGATAATAATATGTCCACATATCATCTTCCTGTTCATAAAACTTTCTTTTGGATGTGTAATAATTTATGAACGCTTCTTTGACTTCTTTGTGCTTACCTTTCTTAAATATCTTGTATTCATAAACACCTCTGTTGTAGATAAAGCCTAAATAAACATTCTTATAAACTTTGTTGATAAACCAGAGTTTCCCCTTATTGCTGCTGTCTGGAGATATTCCCCAAGAATCCAATCCGGTATAGTCCTTCTCAACTACATAATAATTTATTATAGAATCTCTAGCCGAATCAGCAACTCTGGAATTACTTTTTGAAAAGTTTTGCACAATCTTTTTCCAATATTCTACTGCTTGTTTTTTCTTATTATTTTTCCAAGAGTTATTAGCCAGATAGTCTAAAGCCCCTGCTGCAAGAGGATGCTGAGAATAATCTTCATCTTCAGCCATCTCTGCCATTGCTTCCAGTCCCTGCTTAGTATTACCATTCTGAAAATTTGCTAAACCAATGAAGAAAAGAGCCTTAGATGCCGGATCAATCTCTTCTCCAAAATAGTCAAGCACTTCGTTGTAAACTTTTATTGCAGTATTTCTATCCTTTTGCATCTGCAATGAATACCCTTTCAAAAACAGTATTTCTGGAAGAATCGGCGAATCCGTAAACTGCACCTTAAACTTTTCAAATTCATTTGCAGCCGCCCTATACTGTCTGGAATTAGCAAGATCGATTGCCTTTTTATATTGAGCACGTTCAAAAGTATTCAATTTTGCATATTTATCAACATCCAAATCAAGTCGATATCCATTATAGTCAAGCCCATACAAGCTTAATCCTATTAATAACAATACACTTATAAATAAATATTTCCGCATTTCCATTCCTATTCTTTCATTCTTTTTCGTTCTATAAAATTATTTTTAAGTTCTACGTGATAATAGTTTATTAGCCCGCCGGAAATGCTCAGCCCGGCTAGGCAACAATACATTGCAAATCGGATTAGATGAATTCTTTCCCGCCATTAACAACTAACCATTATTCTTCTACTCTTCATCATATTTACTAAGGTTATTATCAGTGAGCCTTCCTCGGGCAATCTTAGCCCATTTTGTGGCAGGATAATCCCAGGTTAACTTTTTAAAGGTCTGATATGCCTCTTTATACTCTTTCTGTTTTGACAAACTATCTCCAAGCCAATACATAGCTTCTGAAGACAAATCATTATCATCTTTATATTCGTCTATAAGCTGCTTTAAAACACGTATTGCGTCACTATAATCTCCAGAGACATTAGTAGCACCTTTAGATTTCGCCAGTTCTTCTTTGTCGTTTTCAACACGCATCAAGCAATTTGCAGCAATGAACAGGCTTTTAGGAGCAAGTTCATGGGCAGGATTCTTTTTCTGAAATTTCAGAAATATCTGAGAGGCAATTGGATACTGTTTATGTTTGTAATAGTAGTTACCCATTCTTATAGAAGCATCAGCAACGTATTTACTATCAGGGTATAAGTATGTCAGCTTAACATACTCTTCACATGCCTGATCGAATTGTTCCAGCTTTTCAAAAGAAATTGCCTTCTTTAGTTGAGAGCGAATTGCATACTCACTCGCCGGCCAATTATTTATAACATTTGAATAACGACCAATAGCTTCCTCATAGTCTCCAATTTCCTGACTAAGATTTGCCAACAAAAACTCGCCTTGTGCTTTTAGATTTGTATCCGGATAATCGCGCATTGCGTCTTCTAAAATACGCTTGCCTTCAGCAATCTCAATTTCAGCTTCCTCTGTTTTCTCCAGTTTTCTGTACTCTTTTGCAACCTCAAACTTTGCCTCCGCCATCAAAAATCTGGTTTTAACAGCCATATCAGGATCTTTAAAACTCTTAGTGAAAGATGCAATTTTGCCATCAGCACCTTTACAGATATATCCCTGAATTGATACAGGTAATGGATTTGTTGAACTCATACTCAAAGAATCTATATATTCAAAATTAACAGTATCTCCAAAATTCACCCTAAGAGTCTCATCAGTCTTATCTGGACTAATAGGCTGACCTGTCGCATCTTTTTCAATGAATGAAGGTTCTAACGTGGCTGTAAAAATACCGGAATGCGGCAACGTCTCACGCAAGACAACAGAAAGCTCATCGTTTGATTCAGATTTGACATTTATAGTAACACTATCACTGTCATCCGTGGTATCCTGATCAGGATCAGTTAACCTTACATAAAACTTCTGACCAAGATGTATTGACTCAACCGGTGCTGAATATGTTTTATCCAACAACTCCAGCCTACCATCAGAAAGCAGACGAATTCGACGAGTCAGCAAGACTTTACCTTTTTCATTGCTGATAATCATTGTTACAGCATCAGAACCGGAAACCAGAATTGTGGGCACCGTATACTTACCTGAGTCTTGATCAAATTGCTGAATCTGATTTTCTGTCAAAAACTCACTTGACTCATTATCAATATATTTATTAACAGGATCCCCCGGACTACCTAACTGTAGTCTGACTACTCCGGCAAAAACACCTCTTTCAAGCATCTCTTCATCGTCATAAAATGATACATCTGATGTTTTCAAAGGAAAACCTTTCTGAGGTGCATATGTAATAAGATTTCTAATGGGAACCGGCACTTGATTGGTTACAGCGACTCTATTTTCCTTTTTGGCAGCCTCAATTTCTGAATCAGAAATTATATCGACATTAAAAACAGATGATTTATGCTTTGCCATTTTAGGATAATACAATTGAAAGATCAGAGGCGCATTGACATTCACCACACCAACTTCTTCACCTTCAGGCATATGCGTTACCGTGACGAGCTCCTTCATAATCTTCATATCTTCTGGGGCAGTTCCATCCTTCTTTATGCTGCGAATCTTATTCAAAGCCTTTTCACTATTATCTTCAACAAACATTATATCTGTTTTATATATGGTCAGGTCAGGATTATCACGCTCCTCTACATCTACAGAGTATGTGCGTTCAAATGGTATTCCGGGATCAGTATTCTCCTTATCCAGATAAGTGACTGTGACATAATCATTCGTCATAATTTTTATAGTATTTCCACCTGTAACATCACCAAATTTCAAAATTTGAGCAAAACTACCGGCATGATTATGTGTTCCAATTCTAGCAGTCTCAAGCAGATTCATATTCAATGATTCACCACTAGATGTCTTTATGTTTATCATAACTTTGTCGCGTTCATCTGTCATGTCTTCATCATAATCAGTAACAATTGCCATCAACTGATCGCCTTTTCTAATTCTCTTTGACAGTGAAAATTCTGAAGATTCCTTACCATTGGAACTAAGCGTAATTTTTTCAAAATAGAGACCTACCTCGGCATCAGCAAACGAAGAGTTCAATTGAGCCTCTTTAAATAACATATCATCACTAATTCTTTTATCATCTTTATACTTAATAGTGATTTCATCCCCTGGTGCAACTTCAACAGTCCTATTTCTTATTCCTTGTGTGAAATCTTTCTCAACAGGCAATATTTTCTTGCCATCGGAATCTATTGCAGAAATCCCCTCAACTTCAACAATAGGAGAAGAAAAATCTTCAAATACCCAGCGAAACTTTCTAAATCTTGTGGGCGGTTCCAAAACTGCTTTGAAACCATTTTCTGTTTTAGTTATTGTTCCTTTAGGCAGAAGTTCCTTTGCCAGCTCTTCATTTTTCTCAATAGAGAACCATTCCTCAGGCAGAAGAGCAAAAGAACCATCCTCTTTTTCATATTCCAAAGCTACTATTGCATCCTTATCGCGAGTTCTTATCAACCCTTCAAATTCATGGATTCCTCTACTTAGAAAGATTTTCTTAGTTCTATTATATTCATTTTTACTCATATTTGGTTGGCCGAAAATATGCTTGCCATCAATGCTTACTCTAAGACCCTGATATTCATTGTTGCTTTCACTCTTATTAGATGTGATTCTCAACTTCAATTCTCTGGATTGAGGAATATAAAATAATCCTGTCATAGAAATAACCAAGTATTCATCTGATTTCGATTTAAGAGTTTTCTCTCTATCAAATACCGTCTCTTTAACATTATATGACCCAAAGGTCTTATACTGTATAGTTCTACGGATATTACGATCACTTGTATCGTCTCCTTTGGCCACCCTCACTGAAAGTCCACCCTTTATATCAGATTTGTCTTCCGGATATTTTGCAATAAGCACATCATCCCGAGCCAGTATTCCATAAAGAGATAAAGCTTTTACCTTGTCAGGATCTTTACAATCAATACTTATCTCTTTAAAATTATGAGAATTCATTGTATCAACTTCAATCCATTTTGGTTTTACTCGATCAGCAAAACTTTTCCAACTCTCTGTTTTGTTAATATTAATAACACTATTTGGATCTGTGGCTTCTTCCTTATCGGATACTTGGACTAATGGATACGGCAGTCCTGTCGGAATTGATCCTCTAAAAACGCCGGAATGCTCTGAAGTTTCCATAAGAGCATAATCACTTAAGATATCTCCGGAAGATGTCGCTATGTCTAAAAAGATTTTATCTTTTTCACTGCTGACATCCATATCAAAATCAGTAACTTCAACATAAATATCACTTCCCGGACGAATAGTCTTATTGTCTCTGCCCTCAAAACGCTTACTCTGCACTTCTTGAGATTGTGCCAAACGTCTCTGCAATTGACGTTCCTCTTCTTCCTTTTCAGAGAGAATTTCTCCCGAACTTGCAACGAGACGGGCATCTGATTTAATCTCAAGTGTCTTGCTTGGATAATCAATTTCATTAGCTTTCTGAAAGTCCGGATCAATCATGTAGGAGACTTCATCATCACCATTCACCTCAAGTAGTAAATTCCCGGGTTTTGGTTCCCCAAGCCCAGTCTGTATGGAACCGATAAATAAAGTAGTGTCACTGGATCCGGCAAATAAATCAATTTTTTCTTTATCACCTGAGCTGGTTTTTACAACCACGGGAATTGACTTACCTCCTTGAGCTATAGATAAATTGCTATCCTGAAGTTTAAGCTTTAGTGTTTTCCCTGGAATAACTACTGTCTGCAAATCAAGACGTCCAACCTTAACTTCAGGATCCTGCAAACCTCTCGGAAGAATAAGTTTTAATTCTCCTTCAAGTAGACGTCCCTGTACATGCCCATGAATCAGAGCAAAACATTTCTTTAAATAGTCGAAAGAAGCTTCTGCATCTCCCTGATCAAATGCAATTTTTGCAAAATAGTAGTACGCATTAGCCTGCTCTTCAATAGTTCCGATATCTATCATACGTTCCAGCTGTGCTTCTGCAGCGCCATACTCTTTTGTCTGGATCATTATATCAATGAGACGATATTTCGCATCTCTTCCAGCTGATGTATTACTATAACGTTTGTTATCCACAAGCCCTTCATATTCCATCTTGGCAGCTGCATTGTTATTCATATCTTTATAGATGTCTCCCTTAACCAGAGAAATCTTAGCAGCATTCTCTGCATCAATATCGTACTCTTTTACTAGCATTGTAAGACAGAATTTTAGTCCCTCATCCAAAAGCTTCTGTTTTTGCATCTGTTCTACAACCCATGCGTTATAGGAAAAATCAAGTTTTTCCCAATTGTCAATCAGAACTTTCAATTTAGGCTGAGTGAGTTCCCATGCTCTCATTTCATTGCCATATTGAAGATATTGATTTGCAACATATAAATCATATGTGGGATCACTTTTTGGCACAGGTATAAGATTTTTTATTCCGCCTGATGCCTTTCCCCTTACAAGACCAATATATTTCTGAAATTCACTGTTATCCAAATCATAATCCAGAATATTACCAGTAAAAGAATAAATAATTTCATTCTTATCTGTTTTTTCAAGCTGATCAATCATTGGCTCAACGTAGTGTCTTTTTGCATGACCCCAGTTATGTATCTTATAGATAATATCAGCATACTTACTAAGCCCACTGATAATATTTCGCCAATTATCAGCACTAGCAATCTCTTTAGTCAGTTCGCCAAGAAATAATTTTGCTTCAGTATCGATCTGATTATGCTCGATATATACCATGTTTTTTGTGAAAATTTCATAAAAGAGTCTATCTTTCAAATCTTTAGCAGGTTGTTTAAGGCTACTCCATTTTTCATCCTCTGACGCTATTATATTATTCAGATGTGTTAAAAGTCTTAAACTTACCTCAGAGTAGATGTTTAATTCTGTATTAAGTAAAGTATTCAATTTAGGAATCATAACTGTTTTATAAAAATCAGGTGAAAAATCCCAATATTCGGTATAAATAATTTGATTTATACAATTAAACTGAACCTCTGAAGGTCTAAAAGATATTTCATCTAAATACCATTTGACATAAGTTTCAATATCATCTTTATGAGTTTTGATAAAGTTATTAAAGAGAAAACGCTCAAGTTGATAACTTAAAATATTATACTGTTTGTTTAACTCAAACAGTCTATTTGCAAATAGTTCCGCTGTATTGATTGAAAAACTAAAAGATGAAGATCTGAACAAGTCATATACGGAACTGCGAAAATCAACTAAAGAACTAAATTCCATTTTGTATAAACTCAAAACCTTAGCAAATTCTTTTTCTGTAAATTCCTGATCCCATGAACTACTCGCCATACCGGCAACATATTTAAGACAATAATACTGACCCATATCCTTGTAATAATCCGCAAAAAGTGACTGATTTCTTTCTGCTTCCGGAGCTTTTGCATCCGCGATATAAGATATCGCCTTTTGTTCAAAAGGCATATTCGGATTATTTTTTAATACCTGTAGATATATTTTACTTGTTTCCCAAAGTCTGGTTTTATCAAGCGAACCTGTATGCTCCAGAACATAGTTCCAAAGTTCTCCCGGCTCTTTGAGTCTTGGAACCCATATATCACAAAATTTGAAAAATTGCTCATTTTGATTCCTGCCCGATACTAATTGACGATAATGATTAAACACCCTTACACTAAGGACTTCCATTGGATTTTTAGCATATTCTAAGGCACCGGGAACTCTTCCTTTATAAAGATCTAAAAATTTCTTTGTACTTGCCTCTACATATACTGGATCTTTACTGTTTAAAATTTTGTGTGCAATATCATAAGCAGGTTTCTTAATAATCGGCTTTGCAGCACTGCATTTTTTTTGAAACTCAACAAACTCAGGCTTCTTATCCCAACCATTTTTACTCATATTACTTAAAATTTTCATAAGAGGATCACTCTTGCCCTCACTCAACACTATAGCATTCAGAGTCTGCATCTTTTCAGGGTCTGGAATCTCATTGGTGCCTCTTGAAAAATAGTATTTCCAAGCATTATCAGTATTCCAGTAATGAGGATTTTCATTTACGTAATCTAAAATAATCTTTTTCAAAGAGTTAAACTTATTTAACTGATGATAACTTCCTAACTCGACATATTTTGCATTTACAACATTGTTTGGCTTTGACTTCTCAATAATGCTATCAATATTATCGGCTGTGCCGCTATATTTCAAATAAGTACCAAGAAGATTAGGATCAAGTGACAGCAACTCTACATATCTCCCCAGGAATTTTCCTCGTTCTGCATCTGTATCAAAATAATTGGAACTTCCTTTTTCGAGAATAGTATATAAGCTAGATGCTCCCTCGCGTGAATTATTTTTATACTTAAGAGCAAGTTCATCTACCCGCTGCTGAAACTCTGCCGGTGTAACAAGTACATTTCCATCGGCTCTAAAAGCCTTCTTATAAATTGCAATTTTTTCTAAAAAACTGACATAATACTTCGGATCTTCATTGTTCTTATAGGCTGCCTCATTTGCAAGAAAATATTCTCCGTATTTTCTAGCAAGCTCCGGCTTCACTTCTAAAATCTCCATCGTATTTAAATCAGGCAACGAACCACTTCCCCACATTAACTCACTGGAGATCTTCACATCACTACGCTTTAGCGCTTCAAGCATTGCCGCATTTATAACATCCTCGTCTACACCACCTTTTTTTCTCAAATCTCTATAAAAAATAACAACTCTATTGATATCTGTAAATTTGTATTTAGATATAAGGTTTACAACCTTCAACTGCTGATCCGGTGAGGCAAGATATCGCATACTATTATACAGTTTTAAAAGCATATCATTCATGTAGTAAGGTGCCTTGCTGTAGTATTTCATACATGCATCTGAAATTGAAATCGCTTTATCAACTTCCTTTTCAGTCCATAAATTGTTCAATACTTTGTTGATCTGACTACGAATCAACTCATCTTTATAAAAGTCACGTGCTCCCTCAGCCATGTATGTAGGATCAGTAATATATTTTTCTAATATATCAGGATAAAGTCCTTCTGAAAAAAGATATCGTGCTGCTTTACGGAATTTGTCACCTCCCGCATCTGTTTTTGAAATATAAGACAAATATCTGTTCTTTGCAAATCTTTTTTCGCCAATGATATCTGCTGTCTCTGCTGATTTAAAAACCATATCCATGTCATCTTTTACAGAAAGACGAAAAAGAGTGGAAGCAAGTCTGCTTGCAGATACAGATTCCCCGGATGCTAATGCAATATCAATACCTAATGATAAAGCTTGACTTGATGGATGTTCTTTTGAAAGCTCAGGAGCCAGCTTCTCTGCTGCCGCTACATATTCACCCTTCTTATACAATACATCTGCATCTTCTATAATTCCGGAAAACAGCGTGCCACATAAAAATATGAAAGCTACACATATCTTACAAATATTTTTTTTGATTGTTAATGAATCAGCTGATAAATTAATGTTATTCATTTTGTCATGTCCTTATTTTATATATTTTTTTTGGATATCTCATGTTTTATATTTAAATTTTTATGATATGAAATTCTCGCCATTATAAACTAGTCGGATTGGAATGTCAATGTATAAAATCAAATTAATGTTTTTTTAAAAAATTTTCATATATTATCTTCTTAAATGTCCTTCTTTTATTTTTTTTGGATATCTCATGTTTTATATTTAAATTTTTATGAATATGAAACTCTCGCCATTATAAACTAGTCGGATTGGAATGTCAATGTATAAAATCAAATTAATGTTTTTTCCCCTGTTTTTCTGGTTGAATACCCTTTTTGGCGGGTTCACGGACCCAGACCCTACAGTTGCGGATGCTGAAATCAAACCTAAATGTTTGATTGCAAATGGTTTCTGTAGGGACGGGGTGCTTCACCCCGCCTTTAAAATATAATTTTCAACTTTATCACCCAAAATGG
>CAYTUX010000039.1:0-11381 GCA_964441455.1 uncultured Victivallales bacterium
TAGCCCCGTATGCAATGCGGGGTACTATAAATAAATTTTACAGCGACCCTAAAGGGGTCGAACAAATGTAAATCACCCACAATATTTTACGAAGACCCATAAAATCAAGGTATGAGTTTTTCTCTTTTTTCGTTTTTGGGGTGATAAAGTCAAAAAATAATTTTTAATGACGATGGAGACATATTAGCTCCTGCCCGGCTAGCTCCGCTAGTCCCCCACTGCGGGAGGAGGTGTTCGAGGGACGAGAACGGAGGGATGTTTTCTCCCGTTCTTACTAGACAATATTATAACACATCGGGAGGGTTGCCCAGCTATTAACTTTACATTGGAGTTTTATATAGGATTGTTTTTCTGATCTGTTAGTAGCTGGGCCGCCGACCGAAAAGGGCATTTAACCAGAAAAACAGGGATTGGTTTCTTAATTTTTCGTTTGAGGTGAAAAACATGAATTTTGACCAATAAAATAAGGGTATGATGTTTGAAATTGTTACTTTTTGGGTGATGATTATGAAAGTTTTATTTAAAAGGCGGAGTCACGGATCCCGACCCTACAAAACCCCTGCGAATCAATCTTTTAGCTTTGGTTGCAGCATCCGCAACTGTAGGGTCGGGGTGCTTCACCCCGCCGAAAAAGACGTCCAACCAGAAAAACAGGGATTGATTTCAAAAGTCAAAACACTTCTTTACAATGGAATAGCTATATTCTATAATATTGAAATAATAATTTAAATATAAGGAAAGAATAATAAAGATGAAAGAGTTAGAAGAAGGCAATGAGCTAATGCTCGATTTTGAAAAGATTGGAAAAATAGCAGATAACTGCAGAGACGTTATACCTGTAGCGGTTCAAGATGCGAATACAGATGAGGTAATTCTTGTTGCATACACAAATGAATTAGCATTTAAGGAAACCATGAAAAAAAGAGTGCTTGTTTTGTGGAGCACATCCAGAAATGTTTTATGGGAAAAAGGTAAAACATCAGGTGAGACATTTAAGCTTGTTGACGCATTTGTAAATTGTGAACAAAATTCACTCGTGTACAAAGTGATTCCAAATCGTGGCAAAATTTGCCACACAAACAACAAATCCGGTAATCCACGCAACTGTTATTACAGAAGAATCAATTTGGACACGCTAACTTTGGAAAACATTGACGAGTAAAACATCAATGATAAATTTAGAGCAAGAGTTTTCAAGAATACAGAATATTTGAAAGAAATTAGAGAGAATTAATGAAACAGTATCGATGTTCATATTGTCGTAAGATTATTGGTGATAAGCCAAAAAGCATATGCCCTTTTTGTAAAAAGAAAATGCGAGTACCAATCAAATTTCTTTCACCGGAGCGACAGGAAGAGTTAAAAGAGCGCACCGCAAAAATTAAGAAGCATAGGGCTGACAAGCAAAAAGAGTATACAGATTCACCAAATTCAACAGGTGTTTTTGCAAAGAAACCATTAACACTTATGTTTTGTATTTTTGTACTTGCTCTTATTACTATTATGTTTGCAATCAAAACAGACAGGAACTATAGATCAACAAATATGGCTCCCAAAGAGGTAAAAGCGGAAAAGGAGTTATCGGTACTCTATGTTGCACTACAAAATTTCAAAAGAGAAATTGGACGCTATCCGACAGAAGAAGAGGGATTAAAGGCTTTGGTTTTAAATCCAGGCACAATCTACTGGACTCATGAATTTGTTTCTCTTGTACGGCCTGACCCATGGATGCAGAATTATGTATACAGTTTAGATGAATATACAAATGTGGTTTTGTTTTCAAAGGGCAAGGATAAAATTGCTGACACAGATGATGATTTATATCCTTCTCTGGAAATTGTAGAAAAGCTGATTGCTGAATCTCCATACAAAGAGAGGTTTGAAGAACCCGGGCGGACGAACCGAAACAAAAAATGAAGATTTTAATATTAACAATTATATATTTGATGATGATACTGATATATGCTGATGGCAGCAATACAGAATCTAAACATAGTATCACTCCTGAAGAAGCTCAAGTTCTTGAAAAAGCCAATAACATTGCATCAACCAATTACTTTAATGCAGCAAAATTTCTATCATCAAAGTTAACTCAAAACTCAAGTCCGCCAATACTCTTTGCAGCCGGAAATTTTTATTTTAAAGCTGACGAGTATAAAGCAGCCCGTACACTATACCTTGATACACTCAAAAAGAGACCTGACTATGTTGATGTAAAGAAAAATTTAGCGAGGCTTTATCTGACAACCGAGCAATTTGATAAGGCAAAAGAAGTTATGATGGAGCTAATTAATTCAGATTCAACAAATCCTGACTACTATCTTTTTTTAGGTAATGCATACATGCTAAGTGGTTTTGAGACATCTGCTGAAACAGCATTCAGGCAGTGTTTAATGATTGACCCAAACAACAATAGAGCCAAACTTGGTTTATGCAAGTCATTATTAAATCAGGAGAAATATAAAGAGGTTATTTCAATAGCAAAAGAGCTGGTTGATTTAGATTCAGAGAGTCAAGATTACTGGATGCTGCTTGCAAATGTGCAGATTGCAGAGAGTAACATAAACGAAGCATTATATTCTCTCGAAACAGCTAAAAGGCTGAAATGCATAAGCTCTGAGATGGAGATGACTTTGGCAAATATCTATCTCAACGAAAATCTATCTCAAACAGCTGTTGACATCTATATTAAACTTTTAAGAGAAAACCCTGAAAAATTTAAAGCCGAGCAACTTAAAGACATTATTAATGCCCTTGTTGAAATGAATCAAACTGATTTGGCTGACAATCTTTATAACAATTTAAAAGAGAAAAATGTTATAAACAAAGAGGATGAACTGAAGTTGCAGGCTTCGCTACATGTTGCTAAAAATCAGCAGGAGGAAGCCGTTAAAATATATGAAGAGATTCTTAAGGAAAATCCAATTGAGGCGGAAACGCTGATTGCGTATGCCACATATTTAAAAGAACAGCAACTGTATGATCAGGCAATTACAACAATAATACCGGTAACAAGGTTGAAAGGTTATGAAGCAGCTGCACTCTTTCTGCTCACAGATATAGAACTTGAACAAAGAAATTTTCAGTCTGCAGTAAGATATCTTGAAAATGCAATGATATTTGAAAGCAGTCCTGCAACAGAAAAATATCTTATTCAAATAAAAAAACTGCTCAATTAGGATTGATTTTTATCGATATTTGAATTACGATATGCAGAATAAATTTTAATATAACAAGGTTACTTGTAAAAACATAGAAAAGAATATAGAGTATGAGTCTCCAAATAGGAATAGTTGGATTACCAAATGTTGGCAAATCAACAATATTTAATGCATTAACAAAAACACAGAATGCAGAAGCTGCAAATTACCCGTTCTGTACAATAGAACCAAACAAAGCTGTGGTTGCGGTACCGGATGATCGGCTTAATAAAATTGCCGAAATCATCGTTAATCCGGGAAGGATTGTACACGCAACAGTAGATTTTGTTGATATTGCCGGATTAGTCAAGGGTGCAAGCAGAGGAGAGGGACTTGGAAACAAGTTTCTTGCCAACATAAGAGAGGCTGATGCCATACTTCATGTTGTAAGGTGTTTTGAAGATGAAAATGTTGTACATGTGGAAGGATCAATTGAGCCAATCAGAGATATTGAAATTATTGAGACAGAGCTTATTATGGCAGACTTACAGACCCTTGAGAACAGGATGCAAAAACTCAAGAAGCAGGGCAGAGCAGACAAGGCTGCAGCTGCAATGATTCCTTTTGCGGAAGAGTTGTTAAACCATTTAAACGAAGGCAAACCGGCTTCAACATTTGCTGAAAGGAATGATGATTCGGCAGTTAATTTATTTAAAGAGTGTCAATTTTTAAGTTCAAAAAAGGTTATATACTGTGCAAATGTTGATGAAGACGCATTTGTTGAAGAGAATCAGCATATCAGGGATGTTGAAAAATATGCGGAAAAGCATGGTTGTGAAACTGTGAAAATTTCTGCACATATGGAAGAAGAGTTAATAGGCATGGAAGATGATGAGCGAGATGAATTTCTGGCGTCATTTGGGATAACTCAGAGCGGACTTGACAAGATTATTACAAAGGGTTATTCAACACTTGGTTTGTGCAGCTATTTGACAGCAGGAAAAAAAGAGGTTAAAGCATGGACAATACACCAAGGTTGCAAGGCTCCAAAGGCAGCCGGAGTAATTCACACAGATTTTGAGCGAGGGTTTATTCGAGCCCAAGTCATCAAGTATGACGATTTTATAGCAAATGGTGGCGGGCAGCCTTGTAAGAATAAGGGTTTAATGTCCACCGAAGGAAAAGATTATGTTGTTCAGGATGGCGACATAATTGAGTTTCTGTTCAATGTATAAAAATGAAGGAAAATATATAATGAAAAAGATTTTAATACCAACCAGTTTAAATTCTATTGCAGCCGAGATACTCAAAGAAAACGGAAGATATGAGGTGATTCAGAATTCAGATGTATCTTTAGAGGAGTTGTCGAAAACAAACAGTGATGCATATGCTCTTATTGTAAGAAGCGAAAAAGTTACCAAAGAGATTATAGATTTATTTCCCAATTTAAAAGTTATAATTCGTGCCGGAGCCGGGTTTAATACAATTGACACAAAATATTCTAGAGCCAAACATATTGATGTAATGAATACACCGGGAGCTAACTCAAATGCCGTCGCCGAAGAAGTTATTGCCATGATACTTGCATCTGCAAGAAATATTATTCAGGCAGATTGTTCAACCCGTGCAGGCAAATGGGAAAAGAAGAAATTCATGGGTACAGAATTAACCGGCAAAACAATTGGTATTATTGGTTTGGGGAATATCGGGCAATTAGTTGCAAGAAGAGTAAAAGGATTTGAGTGTACTATAATGGGCTTTGATCCGTTTATATCCTCGGAAAAAGCAAAGGAATGCGGAGTAAAACTTGCATCCTTGGAAGATATTTTCTCAAAATCGGACTACATAACTCTACATATTCCAGAGAATGACGAGACAAGAAAAAGCATTAACAGCAAACTGTTTTCTTTGATGAAGGATGGAGCAGTCATTGTCAATTGTGCTAGAGCAGGAATAGTTGACGAAGATGACCTACGAGCAATTAAGCGGGAAAAGAATATTAAACTTTTGACTGATGTATATCCAAAAGATGAAGCAGGCGAAAAACCAATTGCAGACATTGCAGACATTATGTTGCCTCATCTTGGAGCAAGTACAAAAGAGGCAAATTTAAATGCTGCCCGAAGGGCAGCAGAGCAGCTGATTGATCTGGATGAAAAAGGTATTACCAGTTTTATTGTAAACCGGGACATTCCTGAAGGTCTTGATGAAAAATATTGCGAGCTTTCATATATTATAGCAAAACTGGCTGCAGAAATTAATGGAGAAAACAATACAACAAAGAGTATTGAAACAAGTTTTTATGGAATGCTTGAACCATATGAAGAGTGGCTGCTCACACAAATTGTTGCAGGGGTTGAGAGCGATTTTGATAAAACAATGGATAATACAAGAGCACTATCATTTTTGGAAGAGATGGGTGTTGAGTATATAAACAGAAAAACAGACGCTGATAAAGGCTTTGATAACTCAATCACACTAGATCTCACAAGTCGTGTTGACAATACGACATTAAAGACAGTAAGCATAAGAGGTACGGTTACAGAAGGTACAATTATGATATCTAGAATAGAAGAGTTTGACAAACTATATCTTGAGCCGATTGGTAATGCAGTTTTCTTTATATATGATGACCGACCGGGAGTTATTGCAAGAATAAGCTCAAAGTTAGCTGCAAAAGATATTAATATAGAGGATATACGAAATCCCCACTGTGCTGATTCAGAAAGATCTTTAGCAGTATTAAAAGTTGCAGACTTACCTGATAAAGAGACAATATCTCAGATTGCAGAAGATATTAACGCAATATCATTCTTTGCAATAAAATTTTAAAAATATAAAGTAAATTTTATTGTATTGATTATTCGCCTGGATCAGAAGTCTTAACATACTTTTCACAAACTCGATCAATTTCTTCTTTTCGAAATGGCTTGATAATATATTTATCACATCCACTTGCGATGGCACGTTGACGATATTCATCATCCGAGTATGCTGTTAAAACTACAATCGGCGTATTTTTTGTTTTGGTACGCAAGAACGTGATGGCATCTATGCCATCTAATTTCGGCATATTTAAATCCATAAAAATCAGCACCGGGTCAATATAGTCAAAAAGACTAACGGCTTCAACGCCGTCAACAGCTCTGTATAATTGGTATTTTTCACCTATCATCCCCTTTAAAACTTCGTAATTAAGATCATTATCTTCTGCTATTAAAATTCTATACTTCATATATTTCCAAACTCCACATTATTCACAACCACAAATAATAATATTGTGTGCAAAAAAAAGAAAACTCCTTATAACTATTGAAATATTATCAAATAGAAACATTAATTGTCAATTACTATATAAACCCTATTTTTTTCTGGTTAAACACCATTTTTGGCGGGGTCACGGACCCCGACCCTACAGTTATGGATGATGCAATCAGAGCTAAATAGTTGATTGCAAATGGTTTCTGTAGGGTCGAGGTGCTTCACCCTGCCTTTAAAATATAATTTTTAACTTTATCACCCAAAAAATGATAAAACAAAAACTCAAACCCTAATTATATTGGTTGAAATACATGTTTGTACCCTCAACCAGAAATCCAAGGGATACATGCTCGCCCCAACAAGGCATTTACGAATTTACAAATTTGATTTATTCTAGTGGTGAGAACAGCTCTTGTGTTTTCTTCTATCCGGACAAAATAGCATTGGAAAAACAATATCACTTGTACAACATGGCAACCATACCGCCATAAAAAGAAAAATACCAAAAAGCGCATACGCCATAAAAGATATATCGCCAACTATCGATCCCAGAATATGAAACAAACTGGCTGCTGTACTTAAAAAAACATGCATCAGATGCGGAAACTTTGTCCTTTTCATATAAACACCAACCAATCCACCGGCAATGGCAAGTGGATTCACCAGCCACCACATATCAATAAAACCAATATGAGCCTCTGCATGAATGCTGTCATGAGCAATATATTTCCCGACAAATAATTCACTGAAAAATGGTATCAGCGAATCACTTAATGTTCCTATTCCTATTGCTCCCACATATGCAACTAATAAACATGTTAAAATCCCCCGACCTGAGTGAAGCCTGAAAACTGCACCTGTAACAATTGCACTGAAAAATACATGTGCCGGATGAAAAGTCTCAAAAAGATGTTTTGAAACTTCATGATCAATCTTTGAGTAACTAAATACTAATGCGATTAATATGCCGATGACTGCACCGAAAAATGTGAATGGCACATGTACTTTTAACTCTTTTAAAATTGTTCTTATCATTACAAACCCCTAAACTAAAATTAAATAAAAAACGTAGTAACTTCCGGAATTAATAATTCTTTCAGCTATCTGCCAAACTAACGATCTAACCGACTCACTATCTGACACTCAACTAATTAAATACTTGCGGAGCTATTCCACACCTGTCTAACAAGCTGACTCTCAACGGTCTAACTAATCAATACGCATTCTCAACAGCAGAGAATGACTTTAATATTATCTTGAAATCAAGAGATAGTGACCAGTTTTCCAGATAATATAAATCATATTTAAGCCTTTCGTCAATACTTGTATCGCCTCTAAGTCCGTTTATTTGAGCCCAGCCTGTCAAACCGGGTTTATAAACATGACGTCGCATGTAGCGATTAATACTACCTTTAAACTGTTCAACAAAGTATGGTCTCTCCGGACGTGGTCCGACAAGACTCATATCCCCCTTTAAAACATTCCACAACTGAGGAAGTTCATCAATATTATTTCTTCTCATAAATGAACCAGCTTTTGTTACTCGCTGATCATTTTCTTTTGTAAAGCTGGGGGGTTCAGCATGATCATCCTCCTGATAATTCATGGTTCTAAGCTTATATAAAGTAAATGACTTCCCACCTATACCACATCTTTCCTGCCTGTAAAATATCGGACCGGGTGATGTTTTTTTTATTATAACAGCAAAAACAAGCATAACCGGCGCAGTCAATATCAAGCCGAAAAAAGCACAAAACATATCTTCAAACCTTTTCAGGAATCTGTTGACAATTGAATCAAGTGGTAAATCTTTTAATCCTAAAAGGGGAATATCATTGAGCGTATTCACATCCATGGGACTGGACATCAGACCAAAAAGGTCCGGCAGCATGTTGAATACAATAAGATTCTGCTCACACTTGTTCACAAGTTCAACAATATTATCATGCCCGTAACCGGTATCTGCAAGAATTATTCTCTTAATATCACTGCTTAAAATTATATCATCCAAATCCTCTACACTGCCCATAAACATATGTTCGGGAATTGAACCGGAAATATCTAAGCCGGATGTTCTTAAAAATCCGACAACCTTCATTCTAAGCATAGGTTCTTTTCGAAGTGTATGATAAATCTTGGCTGCCATATTATCTGTTCCAAGTATTAATACATTTGAAATCTCTTTGCTATGCCTGGAAACATTCCACTCTATCCTATAAACTAAATACTTCTCAAAAATTAATATGATAAGAATAATAAAAGCAGATATACCTGTAACCAATCTGGATATGTGTATAGTATTCTGAAATGCAAAAGCCAGTACAGCTGTAAATAATGTCCCAATCAGAACACCCCTGACATATCGAGGAATCTTAACAACAAAAACACCGGTCTGCGGTCGCTGATACATCAGCAGAAATTTAAACACAAAAAGGTATATGATTGTTGACATCACACCAAACCTTGCATATTGACCATACATGTCTGGTGGCGGTGGTATATTAACACTAAGAAGCCCACTGTCAAAACGTATCCATACGGATAACATAAAAGCTGAAAAAACAAAAAATGCATCAATAACGACTGCTGAAACAGCCATTATATAATCGGTTTTATCTTTCTTTCTTTTCATTAAAATCCCATATTCAATCTAGTAATACAACAGCGTAGGTACATCTGAAATCTGTTGTAATAACTCCCGCCTGTTACCATCTTCATCCACATAATGCAAAACCTCCATTTCGGAAACACCATTAGGATGAGGCAACAGATCCTTAGCAATACCGCCTGCACGAATGAAAGCCTTACCTTCCTTCTTATCCTCAACCAAAATAAAAATATCCAGAGGCGAAGAAATCAGTTCGGCGTCTATTTCATCAAACCAGTTCTGTGAGGGCATTTGGTTTGTCAATAAAACAAATCCGTCAAAATGATTATCCTCGGCATATTTTATAAGTTTGGGAATTGAAACATTAGAAAGTTTTGATAATCTTAATGCAGGTATTAAACGAATACCATGATATTTTGCAAAAATTTTAATAAACTTATCACTGTTATTTGTCTGCTGTGAAACTTCACCATCTAATCCAATATTATACCAGGTTGGAGAAATTGCAGATATCCACCTTTTTTCTGCTTTAATAAAATCAAGAATTGACAGAATATATTTCTCCTGTTCTTCAGGATTTTTCTTGAAATCAAGAAGTGCAAGATTAAAAGGTAATGGACCACCTGCCAGATAATTTAATTCAACTCTTGCTTTACCTGATTCCCTGTCATAAGCAATTAATCCCCATGAACCAACACTTTCATTAATCGGAAGTACAATCGGAGCTGGCGATATAGGCTCGCCATCTAAATAGCCGCTGGCTCCTTTCCCCCTAATTTCAAGTCTTAGTTTTGTGCTGTTTGGATTAAATCTGACAAGATCCTTGGATGTGGACGAAAATGTTGTTCCATACTGCCTTGACTGTAAATACATCACTCTATTTGTTGATATACCAAAACGAACATATTTATCCTGCGATCTATGACCCACAAGCCATATCTCCCCATAATATCCCCCAATATCAGCTTCAAACCACCCATCTTGTGTTCTGGATGATCCTAACAGCTTGACAAATGCCTCTTTGTGAAGCTTGTCTGCATATAACTCAACCTGATTAGCACCTGTAGATTTTATACCTCCTTCAATGTCCCAATAATCTGATAGAATTCCATTTGTTATATATTCGTATACCGGTTCTTTAAGAAGCCTGAATTGTTTAAAACGTTCAGCTAAATCAGGTTGAACGGTCGGATCTGCTGCTATTTCCGCACACTTCTCCGCTAAAGCATAGCCTTCCGGTAAAGAAAGTAAATCATATTTTGCTATGATATTTGCAAGCTGTGAATAAGTTTCCGGCTCAGAGCCAAGTTCGATAATTCTATTCATAAACAAACCTCGCTTACGAGAATCATTTGATTTCATCATTATTGAGACCAATAAGTCAAAGTTGTCAGGATTAAACTCTAATGCCTGCTCAAGCAGCTTGTTGCTTTCATCGGTTCTTCCGTGACGTTCAAGCCAGTCTGCCTGTGCAATCATGACATCAACATTCTCCGGAAATAATACAGCATATGTATTCATCTGTTCAACCGCTTCATCTTTACGCCCCATATCCTCCAGAAGGCGGGAAATTCTCATTGCAAAAGCAACCCTTCCTGGATCAATATCTAAACTCTTTGAGTAGTAAGCATATGCTTTATCAAGATCACCAAGTCTTATGTATGCATCACCAATAAGCATAGCTGGCGTTGAAGAGTTAGGTTGCAGTGCTTCAAGCTTTTTCCATGCATCAATTGCATCCTGATATTCTCCTGCTCTAAATGATGAATGTCCTTCCCTTGTTAAAGACTGAATCATATTCTGTTTGGAAAGCTCTCCCTTTACTGCAATATCCTTGTCTATTTGATAAGAAAATGGTATCTCTTCCAAAGATGCAGGAACCGGCACTTTCTGCGTCTCAACAACTTCAATCTTAGTGTTGATCATCGCATCCATAAGATTTTTATTGTCTGAAACAACCTTTACATTTGTAAGGGTCGAAAGTATAGGCTGCAGTAGCTGCCATGACAAATACTTCTTTGGAAAATTCACAAGTAATTCACTATTTAGTTCGCCAAGTCTCATATCCAGACTTCCCAACCAACTGCTAAGCAATTTTTCATCAAAGTTATCAATTTCACTTATATCAAGATAAATGCCATCCAATCCCTGTGCCTTGATGTTTGTAAGTATATTTTTAACAGGCAGCTGATATATATAGTTTTCATCATTAATAGAAATCTTAGGTGTAAACTTTAAATTATACATTTTACAAAGACTGCCGATAATCTTTGTATCACACATTCGTCACCTTTTTACGTCTGATTTCCTATGATTTAATTTTAAATAAATTTTTGTAACCGTTCACGGTGTACAATTTGTAGCTCAAGAAC
>CAYTUX010000040.1:0-2870 GCA_964441455.1 uncultured Victivallales bacterium
GCATAAACTTTTCGTTTTTATCACCCCAGCTACTAAAGTATAAAAAATATTTAACAAACTTACATTTAACTTTTCTTTTAGTAGCTGGGCAAAAAAACAAAAGTCATTCCTTTATTTTATTGACCTAAATGGGGGAGATCCCGCCCGGGCGGAATAGGAATGATGAGGATATTTTCATAATAATTGTTGATTTATTAAAATAAAACCTATATTATATATTAATGAAAAGAGGGAAAAGATTTGAGTAACGAACAAAAAACAATTTTAGTGGTTGATGACGAACCCACCATTAGGCTACTTTTCAGTCGAATTTTAGCAAAGAGCAACTATAATGTTTTAACAGCCGATAACGGTTATAAGGCAATCGAGATATACAAGGAGTCAAACAATAATATTGACCTTGTTATATTAGACATGGCCATGCCCGGTATTAGCGGAGAGCAGACATTTCATTTGCTCAAAGAAATTGACGAAAATGTTAAAGCATATATATTATCCGGTTATAATCTAAAGGGTGATATCGACCGAATTTTAGAGGCCGGAGCATTAGGATACTTTCAAAAACCAATAAGTCGAGCAAAACTTCTTGAGTTTATTGAAGATGTATTCAAGTAAAATATATTATCATTTTCTAATTTACTATAATAAATGTGGGATGATAGTGAACAAATCATTAATTTTCATTCTCATTTTAGAAATTTTTCAGTATTTTTTGAGGTTATCAAACCCGAAATATGCAGCTGCATTATTATATGAAATATCTTTAACCATATTACCAACTAACTTCGTATCATTTGGGATAAGCCCTTTTGCCATATCATCACCAAGTATATTGCAAAGAATTCTTCTAAAATATTCATGTCTTGTATATGACAGGAATGATCTGCTATCAGTCAGCATACCGACAAAACGACTCAAAAGACTTTCATTGGATACAGCTTCAATATGCTGTTTCATTCCTTCCATCTGATCCAGGAACCACCAACCGCTGCCAAACTGAATTTTACCCGGAATTTCAGAACCTTGAAAATTTCCAAGCATTGTTGCAAGAAGGTAGTTGTCACTTGGATTCAAATTATAGAGAATTGTTTTTGCAAGTTTTCCTTTCATATTCAGTCTATCCATCAATTTTGAAAGCGGTCTGCCGATTTCAAAGTCACCAATAGAGTCAAACCCGGTATCGGGACCGAGTTTATTAAACATTAATGTATTATTATTTCGCATTGCACCATAATGAATTTGTTGAGTCCATCCATGTTCAGCATTCATCATAGTCAATTCGTATAAAGCAATTGACTTGAACTTCAAGACTTCCTCTTTTGATAGATCTTTACCCGCTTTAGCTTTTTTAAAAATTGTATCGGCTTCTGCCCTGCTGCAATCTTCAGCGTATACAGTTTCCAGTCCATGGTCCGACAGTTTACAGCCAATTGAATCAAAATAGTCCATTCTCTGATTAATTGCATCCATAAAGCCATCGAAACTTGATATATTTGTTGAAGTCAATTCCTCAAGTTTTTCTACCCACGGGACAAAAACCTCCGTTTTTTCAACAGCCATTGCTTTATCCGGTCTCCAAGTCGGCAGCATCTGAACTTCAAAGCCCGATTTTTTTACAGCAATATGATGTTTCAGATTATCGAGAGGATCATCAGTTGTACATATAAGAACAACATTAGAATCTTTCATAAGGTTTCTGGATGTAAAATTCTCTTTGTTTATAACTTTTTCAGTTCTATCCCAAATTTCTTTTGCAGTGTCAGGCGAAAGCAGCAGGTCATCAATATCAAAATATCTGGCAAGTTCCAAGTGACACCAGTGATACATTGGATTTCTTAAAAGTTTAGGCATCGTTTCTGCAAACTTTTCAAATTTTTCATAATCGGAAGCATCTCCTGTACAGAATTTTTCTTCTATACCATTTGAACGCATTGTACGCCATTTATAGTGATCACCATTCAGCCAGATTTCTGTAATGTTAGTCCAAGTTTTATTTTCGTCAACTTCTTTTGGCGGCAAATGGCAGTGATAATCAATAATCGGCATATTTTTTGCATAATCATGGTAGAGTTCCTGGGACTGCTTAGTTTGAAGGATGAAATCATCATTAATAAATTTATTATTCATTATAGTGTTCCTTTTTTATTAGTATTTTGTCTCGTATTCGCCTTTTCCAATTTTCTGAAGTTTATGAAAACCGGCATTTTTAGCTTTATCATCAAAAGACGATTTAGATCCGCCAATAGATGGTGCTGAAATTATTTTAACAACAGGATTTCTACATCTTGGACATTTTGTTAAAGGCGGAGCGGATAATTGCTGGAGTTCTTCAAAAGAGTCTTTGCAATAATCACAGCTTTTCTTTTTATCTTTGGCTTTATATTCGTATATTGGCATTATTAACTCCTTTATTTATTATGTTTGTATTATATAGGAAAGAGTTCATATGTGCAACCAAAAGAATTTTTCGCACAGAGGACACCGAGAAAAAGAATGGGACCGACTGCGTCGGGGCAAGTTAAAACTCACTGCGTTGGGGCAAGATAAGACATTCCGCGCCCATGGGACGCGGCTACAGGCGGCAATCTTGCAAATAATATTTGATTGGAACATTGCAGCCGAGTCGCTTCGGCTCGGACTTGCGTGAGGGCACCGACTGCGTTGGGGCAAGTCAAGACAACTGCGTTGGGGCAAGTTAAATCAACTGCGTTGGGGCAAGTTAAATCAACTGCGTGAGGGCAAGGCAAGACAACTGCGTCGGGGCAAGTTAAAACTCACTGCGTGAGGGCAAGATAAGACATTCCGCGCCCACGGGACGCGGCTACAGGCGGCAATCTTGCAAATAATATTTGATTGGAACATTGCAGCCG
>CAYTUX010000041.1:0-3262 GCA_964441455.1 uncultured Victivallales bacterium
GCCTATCATCGCACTCCTGGTTTTGGAGATAGCGATTGGACAGCCATTATTAGTGATCTTCGTGCAGCAGGGTTTACCGGCTCAATCGATATCGAAGGGTGGCATGATCCCGTTTATAATAATGAACTGGAAATGACAGGTCAGGTTAAGTCCTTAAACTACCTCAAAGAGTGCCGAGGTGGAGCATACATCTCTAACCCAGCCTAAAGAAAAGAACTTTTTTCTTAGATCAGCTATCCCGCTTTCGGGATAGCATGATTTAGGGCATCCTGATCAATTCATAATTTGTTTATGGACAAGATTTTACAGTATGCTCAAGGCACTAAAAGTGCAAGATTTTAGCCTGTTTTGTACAAAAAGCTTGCAGCCCGGTCACTAAACAAAGAAATACATAATGCATGTTAAGGTTTTGCTTGTTATTTTAGTAGTTGGGTTAATATAAAGTTTATACAATTTATGACTTTGTAAGGCGATATTAGGAACCAGCTTGCTAAAGGTGAAAATGCCTTAAAGCAAGATGTAGGCCACTTCGCTACGCTCTTTGCTGTCGCAAGCTCCAGCCTCAGCAAGCTGGTCCGCCATCTCACATTAAACAGTAAGCCCTATTTACTGTTACATTATCACTTTTTTCCATTTACCATGATTTAACATTCAGTGCTGCAATAAAGTTTATTCCGGCTTCATTATTACCTGATCCATGTATTCTGTAATCAACATCGGCAATGTTTTCGCAACCTGCGGAAAATTCAATATTTTTTGTTATGCTATATCCACCCTTAACATCCCAACGAGTCCATCCTGGTGTCCCTCCTTCGGGAATTCTTTGGGAATCTTTCATATCACCGGCAGATAGTCTATCGGCATCATCCATATGAGTTATCAAAGTTGACACCCAGATTTTGTCTGTGATATCCCATCGAAGTCCCAGATGTAGAGTAAGAGGCATAAGTCTGGACATCATATCTGACTCCATCTGACCTGTTGAGGAGTTATAAATATCCTGTTTGCCATCAACCCATGCTGCATCTCCATAAACAAGAACGTTATCAAGAATATTATATCCCAATGCCAGCTCAAATCCCCATACATAACCATCTGAATCATTTGATATTTCCATTATTTTTTCATTATTATCCGTGTATTCACCTGAAAAAGTTGAGACCATCACACCATCTATATCTGTATAATATAGAGCACCTTGACCAAACAGCTTTCCATATGCTACATGCATTCCCAGCTCATATGACAGAAAATTTTCCGGTTTAATATCTTCCTGCTGCGGAACATTAAATTCATCAGTTCTTGCGGATATCAAACCAGAGAGATCCATAATATTTGGAGCTCTGAATCCCTGACTTATTCCTGCGTATATATTTGATTTTTTTGAGTTATCCATATACAGAACAGATCTTAAACTACCTGTAACCTTATCCCAATTATCAGAGAAAGAACCTTCAACTCCTTGTCCACCTAAATCTGTTTTTCCAACATCAGCATAGACATAGCTATATCGGATTCCGGCAATAACATCAAACAGATCTTCTATAATTGCTATATCGTCCTGCACATATAAATCTAAAGTATCATAAGTGGTATCATCGGCGACATCTCCCTGAATTGACTCGGAAGCAAACACTCCACCATTGAACTGGTCACCAGTATACTTGATTTGACTTGAATTAATATCATCATGATAATAATCGGAACCTATTGTCAACAGACCGAACTTTGTGTTACTATTTAACTTCAACTGAATACCGGTTGTATCACATTCAAACCAGCTGTTTTCAGATTTATCATTCTTCATTTTCCAGGTATTCTGCTCTGCCTGCTGATAGGAAACAGTAGCACTAAACACAATATCCTGCTGAAAAATTTCAGAAGCCTTATATCTGATATAACTTAAAGTTCTGTCATGATCCTGATATCTATAATCTTCACTTCCAACATCTGTACCTTCCCAGCTGATACCATAAACAGTCTTATGTGTTCTCCACACATCATCCTGATTAACATGTTGGTGAAGAGCCGTCAGGCTCTGATTATCGGTCAGGTTCACGGCAAGCTTAATATCATAGTCAGTCTCATCGTACCCCGTTTCAGGTTGTTTACCTGTAGGAGTCCCTGCCCTGACATCATTAAATTCTTTTGTTGTTACACCGGCAATTATTCCCCAGTCAGCATCAGAAAATCCACCCTCTGCTCGACCGATAAACGAAGAGTCTGCAGAAGCTGCCCGAACATATGCTTTTCCGTATCCATATACACCGTCGTCACTTGCATTATATATCGGATTTATTGTCAGAGCATTCACGACACCACCAATTGCATCTGAACCATACAATGCCCCGGCAGTGCCTTTCATCACCTCAATTGCAGAAAGCGAAAATGGATCAACAGTATTCCAATATTCATTTGGTCCGGAGCGAAAACATGAATTATTTAACCTTATATTATCAATCATGAAGAGATTATTGCGACTTGTAAAACCTCTAATATAAGGAGAACCATGTCCCGCAGCTGTTTTTTGAACCATAACACCCGGTATATACTGTAAAGAATCCGGAATAGTTTGGCTCATATTATCGTTTTGAATGTTTTCTGAAGTAACAACATCCATAAGGTAAGGAACCTGCATAATCTGTTTATCTGTAGCTGTGGCAGTCACAACCATCTGTTGAAGTTCTATGATCTTGTTTGTGTCAGAGAAAACAAACATAACACTAAAAACGAAGACATAAGTGAGTGCTGATATTTTCATTGTAATCCTTCTTTTTTAATTTACTAATTGTTGTATATACGCCAACAATTAAAAAAATCTTAGAAAATCACTCTGAAAAATGTAGGGGTTCCTTGTTTTGCTGGTTGATTGTTTTGCTGTTGCAAAAACAGCTTTTTCAATATTGAAAAATCAAACTTAACAAAAAAATTAATTTTACAAGAAGATAATTCTTTAGGTCTGTCCTTTTTATTAGCTGGGCTGTGGTCGAAATTCTGATGCGGATACTACATGGGGAATGGGGGGAGTTTGTTTTGAAGAGGAAGTCCTGAAGAACTTTAGTTTAAATGAATCTGTTTGTCACACATAGATGCAAGTATTTTGTTGTGAGTTACACAAACAAGCGTGATATCCATATTTTTCACCAACTCAAAAAGCATATTCAAAATATGCCCACCGGTCTCATCATCAAGATTTCCTGTCGGCTCATCGGCTAAAATTATATCAGGTTTATTCATAAGAGCACGAGCTAATGCGACACGT
>CAYTUX010000042.1:0-2502 GCA_964441455.1 uncultured Victivallales bacterium
GCTGGAGCCTGCGATCCCGCATGGCGGGAAAATGTAGTGTAATGTCCTACCGAGGACGGAGGGTTCTCCCTCCCAAGTAAACCTTGCATATCAGTGTTAAATTGCAAGTTTAACCCGGGAGGGTTGGCGTCCCCCTCCGACCGAAAAAGGCATTTAACCAGAAAAACAGGGTTTTTTTAAAAAAAATATTATTTATCTTGTTTTTTTAATAAAAAAGTGTAAATATAGTCTTATAAAAACTAAATCAGTTAACAACAGATCCGCTTGAATTCCAAGATAATTTAATAATAACATTACATAAAAAAGAAGAATAGATTATGGAAATCATTCCAATAGCAGAAATTACAGCCAAGTATGTAAATAATACTAATCGGCATATATATTTGACAGGAAAGGCCGGAACAGGTAAGACAACTTTTTTAAAGAATATTGTTGAAAGCACTCATAAGAGTGTTGTTGTCGCAGCTCCAACCGGTATTGCCGCCATTAATGCCGGTGGTGTTACTCTACATTCTCTTTTTCAATTACCGTTCGGGACGTTTGTGCCCGAAAATATTCCTTTTGATAAAAGTATTACCTTTGAAATGAATACTCCGGAGTCAATTTTGAAAGATTTTCATATGAATAAGCAGAAGCGTGCACTTCTGCGGGAGGTTGAACTCCTTATTATTGATGAAGTTAGTATGCTTAGAGCAGATCTGCTTGATGCAATTGATACGATTCTTCGCTCTGTAAGAAGGCACAGGGAATTACCTTTTGGCGGACTTCAGATTTTGTTTATCGGCGACCTTTTGCAGCTTCCTCCTGTTGTTAAAAACAATGAATGGACTGTTCTTTCCAAATATTACGAGAGCATATTCTTTTTCTCTGCTAAAGTTTTGCAGGAAACTCCCCCTATTTATATTGAACTTGATAAAATTTTTCGTCAGTCGGATGCTGAATTTATTGAGCTGCTTGGGCATTTTAGAAATAATGTAGTTACAGATGATGATGTCGAACTGTTGAATAAATATTATAACCCTGAATTTGATGCTTTGGGAAGTTATGGATATATCCAGATTACTACACACAATAGAATTGCAGATAGTTATAATAAAAAAGCTCTTCAACGTCTTGATACAGAATTATACTCTTTTGATGCGGAAATAAATGGTGATTTTTCAGAATATATGTGCCCGGTTGATACTAAACTTGAGTTGAAGGTTGGTGCACAGGTTATGTTTATTAAGAATGATTATTCCGGTGAGCATAGATATTTTAACGGCAAGATTGGAAAAGTTACCGAACTTGATAAGGAACATATCAAAGTTCAATTTGATGATGGAAGTGAAGAAGCTGATGTTGAAAAATATGTATGGGAAAACAAAAAATATAAATTGAACCCGGAAACAAATGAGGTTGAACAGAATATTGCCGGAACATTTGAGCATTACCCAATTAAGCTTGCATGGGCAATAACGGTTCACAAAAGTCAGGGACTGACATTTGATAAGGCTGTCATTGATATCGCACAGGCTTTTGCTCCGGGACAGATTTATGTTGCACTGTCCCGCTTAACTTCTCTCAATGGACTTGTTTTATTGAGTCGTATACCTAGAAATATGTTTAGAATGCATGAGAGTATAGATATGTTTGCAGACAATCGTACCAGTATCAGTGTTCTTGAAAGCGAGTTAAACAAAAATATGCTGCAATATGTTGCGCAACATGTAGATAAAACATTTGACTTCTCAAACTTATTCTATCCGTTCTGGAATCATGTTCAATCATATAATAAAAGTAAAGTTCACTCTAAAAAACAGGCATATAAAAATGATGCAGAGCAATTTCTTAAGGTTGTTCAGAATATGAAAGATGTTGCTGATAAATTTCGCAGACAGCTTCGTAGAATTTCAGAAAATATGAATGACGACTCTCTGAATGTTCTTGCAGATCGCCTGGTGTCGGCAAAAGGATATTTTACACCTCTTCTTAAGGAATTGTCAGGGCGTATTATTAATCTCATTGATGAATTGTCTTCATTAAAGGGTGTTAAAACTTATACTAACGAACTTCGGGAACTTGAACGTCTGCTATTTAGTAAGTTTTCAATGATTGAAAAATCGGTATATATGGTCAGGTCTGTGGTTGAGCATTCTGAGTTTACCAAAGATGGGCTTCAGGGAAATGAACAATTTCAACGCCCGGAAAAAATTGTTTCAAAATTCAAAAAAGAAACTTTAAAAAAAAGTGCAAAAAAACCTAAAATTAATACTAAAGTCGTATCATATCAAATGTATAAAAATGGTAAATCTCTCCAAGAAATAGCTGCAGAGAGGGAACTGACCGTTGGAACTATTAAAAATCATATGACTCATTATGTGCGGGAAGGTCAACTGGATGTACGGAATTTTGTTGACAAAAATGTAACTTCTCAAAAACTTTTCAAAAAAATATGCCGTAAGTTAAAAAAAATGGAAATATTTCTTTTTTTTTGTTGCAAAATTATGATATGTATGATTA
>CAYTUX010000043.1:0-3339 GCA_964441455.1 uncultured Victivallales bacterium
TCGCAGAGTTAACAGGTATAGGCAAAGACCCTCTTTATAGAATAGATAAGCTTTATTTGAAAGAACGCCATGAGAAGTTCTGCTCAGATAATGATGTCATATATCTTGGCATTGATGAAATAGCTATTAAAAAGGTCATAGATATGCAGTTGTCTTTTATGATTTGCACAGGGGGCAAGTTATTGGTTTGGAACGAGGTAGAAGAAGAATTGATACTAGCAGGTTTTTAAGAAAGGAAAAGTGTTTGAATGTTAAAGGGTTATGTACTGATTTGTGGGCTCCATACCATAAAAGTGTAAGGATACACCTTAAAAACGCAGTGCTGGTTTTCGATAAATTCCATGTGTTTAAATATCTGAGTGATGCAATAGAAAAAATTCGAAGAATTGAACAGCGCAATGCCTCAAAGGATGGAAAAGTTTTGCTTAAAGGAAGCAGGTGAATAATATTGAAGAATGATTTAAGCAAGAAGCAGAAACATAGGCTTAAGGAGCTAATGGAAAACAACAAAAACATATCAATGGCTGTTATATGTTGAAAGAAGATTTTGCGGCTTTTTCATAAAGTTTGGTAATTCTAGAGTAGGTGATATCATTTGAAAAGCGTTCTTCAATTGCTTTATGGCGAGCCAATCTTTCTTCCCAGGAGGTTTCGGAAATCAGAGACTTTTCAATAGCTGAAGCAAGAGCTTCCGCAGAAGGTGAATCTGCAAGGACATTGTCTTCATCATGAACACACCCTTCACTGACAACTGAATCCTTGACAGAGACAACCTTTGTTCCGCATGATTGAGCCTCAACAGCAACAAAGCCGAATGTCTCCAAAACCCCGGGATGCACAAAAACATCTGCTGTCGAATAAAGTTTCAGCAACTCCTTTTTGTTTTCACAATAGGGAAGAATATGAATATCATCAATCCCCTCTGACAGATGGAATATTTTATCTTTCAATTCACCATCCCCTACCAGAACAAGCTGCACATCATCTGATCTTTCATGTAAAATCTTAAAAGCATTTACAAGATTTAAAATATTTTTTTCAAAGCAGAAACGTCCCACAAAAAATATCATTTTCTTTTCATTTGAGATACCATATTTTTCTCTGATATCTGCAGCGTCTTTTACAGGAACATACATCTCTGTATCAATGCCTAAAGGTATGTTAACAATGTTTTCAAATCCCTCACTTTGCAAAGCTGAGGCAATTGAGGAGGAGGCAACAACAAGTGCCTTATTTGGTTTATATAGTTTCTTTAAATATCTTTTGGCACATTTTGAAAGAAAGGAAGACAAATAACTTCCAAGCAACTTTCTGATTTGGGGAGGAATTGTTCTCGGAAAGTCAGAATGATAAAAGGCAACCAATGGTATATTATGAGTTAAAGAGAGTTTTTTACATATTTGAGCGGTAATATATGGGTCACATGTCTCCAGCACATCAGGCTCTTCTTTGATAAGCAATCGCTCTATTTTTCTTTTTGAACAGAGAAGTCTGTAACTTTTAGAAAATGGCAGCCTCGGTGACTTTATTGAATAGAATGTTGAGTTGCCAATCTTAAATTCTTCATCCTTTTCTCCGGGAACAATCACAAAATGTTCCACATCCTGGCGATTCTCTGCAAACCATATTGCTTTAGTATGAACATAGTTTTTGATGCCTCCGCTAAGAGGACTGTAAAATTGTATAACGTCACATATTTTCATTAAGTATTATTAATTATTTGATGTAAGCAGACGAACTCTTCGTTCTGCAAGCGGGAGTAATATTGTGAAAATAGTACCCTTGTTTTCCTGTGAAACCAGCTCAATCTGTCCACCATGATTCTGTACAATTCTTTTAACAATCATCAGCCCTATTCCACTGCCGGTATCTTTGGTCGTGTGGTATGGATCAAAAACATGCGGAAAATCACTTTGTGATATTCCGCAACCGGTATCCCTAAAAGCAATACCAAGAAATTCATCAGAACTGGAAAGAGATATCATAAGTTTTCCACCGTCAGGCATAACCTGCAGAGCATTTTTGATGACATTATAAAATGCCTGTTTGATTTGATCTTTATCAACTTTAATCAAAGGAAGCACACCATTTGTATTAACATCTATTTCAATATTTTTATTGGCAATATCATTTTTGACAATCATTAAAGTATCTTCAAGTATTCTCTGAATATTCTCTGTTCTCAAATTTGGTTTTGTCGGCCTGATTGCCTTGAGAAATTCTGTAATTATAGAATCAAGTCTGGAAACTTCATCTGAAGCAACCTGTGTAAGTTCTTCAATATTTGCTTTTAACTTCTCATCTGTGATCTGTTTTGTCTCTCTTTGCAGCAATTGCAGATGGATGTTAAGAGCATTAAGAGGATTACCGATTTCATGTGCCACCCCTGCGGCAAGAAGCTGTATAGCTTCAAACCTTTCAGAACTAATTGTGCTCTCTTCCTGTTGTCTCTTTTCCATAATATCACGAAGAATAACAATTAAACCTTCAGGTTTGTTCTGGTCTTTGGAAAACGGGACAACATAAAAATTTAACAGCTTATATTCCGGATATAGTATCTCAATGTCTCGAGATATAAGCCGAGACCATTCGCTCTCGTCAAATGATATTATTCTATCCCAGTGAACTCCGGGAATATAATTTTCAATATGTTTGCCCTTTATATCTTTAGAATTAAAACCAAGCAGAAGTTCGGCAGATTTATTTGCATAGTTTACCTGACCTTCAGCATCCAAAACTAATATTCCTTCATGGATTGACTGAAATATTGTTTCAAGAATACCTTGTTCATTACTAAGATTCAAAAAGTGCCCCTGAAGACTTTCAGAGTCAACTAAATCCATCTTCTCAATTAATTTGTCAAGAAAACCTTTTTTCATTTATCTCTTTTTTTATTATTTAGTTATAAGTTCTATGGTCTAAGTTTCCCCTGCGTCGCAGTTCAAAATGTCTGCAACATGAAAGGTTGCGCTACCTTCCCCACAATGTGCACAGAGCTAAAGCCAGCTGTATATTTTCTTCATTTCATTACGAAATGCTCTGCCGAGAGCAGGAAATTTTTTATTTATTTTTATTTTCCCGGGTTAAAACCCGGGGCTATTAAAATATCGCCCCTCCGGGGCTTTCAATTGCCACTTCGTTGCTGTCGCAGGCTCCAGCCTCTCTTCGGCTATGCCACGAGTGCTTTGCAATTGTATTGAGCCGATAGGCTCTCATTCATAATTGCCATTCCCCCGCCCGCACTTTGAATCTCTTAAAATTCAAAGTAAGGGCGGGGTCATTGCTTCACTTTTGTGAAGCCTCTCTTCGGCTTCGCCTTGAGTCGCGACGAGTCTAGGT
>CAYTUX010000044.1:0-10642 GCA_964441455.1 uncultured Victivallales bacterium
CTACAAAAACCTTCAGATTAACAGGTTAACGTTGATTGCAGAATCACCAATTGTAGGGTCGGGGTGCTTCATCCCGCCGAAAAAGACGTTCAACCAGAAAAATAGGGTGGAAAATTCAAAGTCGTTCTTTTTAATTTGAAAAAAAAAAATAAAACTGTTATCATATACAACTTATTATTTAGAAAAACTTAAGGAAAAATATATTTATGAAAGTTGCGTTTACATATCCACCACTGGAATCAGAAAAAGGCACTCCTCTTTTGTCACAGAACAGACAGTTTCAGTGGTTCACAAAACCCACATATATTTTTCCTGTTATTCCTGCCACAGCAGCAACTATGGCTAGAGACACCGGACACGAAGTCCTATGGCTTGACGGAATCGCTTCGCAATTAACAGAGCGTAGTTTTTTACAGAAACTCCAAGATTTTAAGCCCGATATAATATGGTTGGAAACAAAAACACCTGTTGTTAAAGCTCACTGGAAGTGGATTGATGTATTAAAAAAACATTTTTCGGAAACAAAAATAGTTCTATGCGGCGACCATGTGACAGCACTTCCTCGTGAATCATTTGAAAACTCAAAAGTTGACTACATACTTACAGGAGGTGACTATGATTTTCTTTTGATTAATCTGCTGAATTACATTACAGATCCTATAAATACAAAGCTTGAACCCGGAATATGGCTGCTTGAAGATGGCGATATCATCAACACCGGCAAATTTGTTTTGGATCACGAACTTTCAGAAGCTCCATGGATTGACAGAGACCTTGTCAATTGGGAACTTTACGCATATAAGAACGGTAATTTTCGTTCAATACCAGGAACATATATAATGTCTGCCAGAGACTGCTGGCACCACAAATGTACATTCTGTTCATGGACAACCATATATCCAACATACAGATTCAGAGATCCAATTGAAGTTGTTGATGAAATTGGTCACTTAATTGAAAAATATAATATCAAAGAGATTATGGATGATAGCGGAACTCTTCCAATCGGTAAATGGCTGAAAACATTTTGTGAAGAGATGATTAAACGCGGTTATAATAAAAAAATAACACTAAACTGCAACATGCGTTTTGGCTGCTTAACATCTGAAGACTATAAACTAATGGCTCAAGCAGGTTTCAGATTTGTGCTTTTTGGGTTGGAATCTGCAAATCAGTCAACACTGGATAGACTTGTCAAAGGTATAAATCAGGATGATATTATACAAGGAGCAAAAGATGCAAGAGCTGCCGGACTTGATGTTCACGTCACAGTTATGTTTGGGTACCCTTGGGAAACAGCAGAAGATATGAAGACTACTGTCAAAATGGCAAGGGAACTTCTGATTAAAGGTTATGCATTCACTCTTCAGGTTACAATGGTCACTCCATACCCAGGAACACCTCTATATGATGAAGTAAAAGATGCCGGATGGTTAAGCACAGAAGATTGGGATAATTTTGATATGCGTATGAATGTTATGCCCGGTGAAGCTTCTGAAAAAGAGGTTAAAAAGGCAATTCGCTCTGTATATAGTGCAATTTTTCACCCCATGGCATTAATTAACAGACTTGTTAAAACAAAACACCCAATTGATGATGCAAAATTTTATGCAAGAGGCTTTGTCCAGGTCATCGGACATTTGGCAGATTTCAAAAACAGATAATTTCAAATTAAAAATAGAGGAAAACAAACATGAACGATATAAATTCATTTAACTTAGAGGAACGTACAAAAGCTTTTGATGCAAAAATTCAAAATGCGGATTTTTCAAAAAAATCAGACAATGTAAACATGCATTTTCACTCATTCTATTCATACAACGGCGAAGGTTGGTCTCCGACAAATATTGTATTAAAATCTGCTGAAGCAGGACTGTATGCAGCAGCACTTTGTGACTTCGATGTTCTTGATGGTCTTGAAGAGTTTATCTGTGCCTCAGAAAAAGTTGGACTAAGATGTGCTGTAAATCTTGAAACGAGAGTTTATATTGACGAACTATCAGATGTTGACATAAGTTCACCGGGTGAACCGGGTGTATCCTACATTATGGGTGGAGGTTTTTATGAACTGCCGGAAGCCGGCACCCCACAGGCAATAACCCTTCAGTCTTTTAAAGATGGTGCAAAAACCAGAAACATTGCTTTAATCTCAAGAATTAACGAAAAACTTCAGGATATTGCTTTAAATTATGAGGAAGATGTACTTCCTCTTACACCGGCAGGAGTGGCAACTGAACGTCATATCATAACTGCATATGTAAATAAAATTTTTGACGTATATGGTAAAGAAGAGAAATGCACAAAATATTTGTCGGAATTACTGGGAATTGATTCCGGTTCAGCAGCTGAACTTATTGCAGATCGACCTGATCTTGAAGAAAAAGTCAGGAGCAAACTTGCAAAAGCCGGAGGTATAGGTTATGTTCAACCTTCAAAAGATACATTTCCGGCCGTTGAAGACTTTATCAATTGGGTCTCATCATGTGGTGCAATACCAATGACAACATGGCTTGACGGAACAAGCGATGGTGAAGCTGATGCAGAAGCCTTAACGGAACTTATGTGCTCAAAGGGATGCAAGGCAATAAACATCATTCCTGACAGAAACTGGAATATCAAAGATGAAAAAACTGCTAAGATAAAACAGGAAAAGCTAAAAGCTATTATTGAGGCTTCCATCAAAAGAGATATTCCAATAAATATTGGAACAGAGATGAACAAGAAAGGGCTTCCGTTTGTTGATGATCTTGAAGGACCTATACTATCACAATACAAAGATGAATTCATTAAAGGTGCCCAGATCATGGTGGGGCATAATATTCTTGCGCGATATGCAGACTTTTCTTATACATCGCAATCAGCAGATGAAATATTTACAAAAACCGCTGAAAAAAATGAATTTTTCAGAAAAATCGGATCACTTCCGGGGCTAACCACAGAAGATGCAGAACATTTCAGGACTATTGGTCCAAAAGCAACTTTTAAAATACTACAGGCAAAATAGTTGGAATTCATAAAACAGTAAATGATTTGTATGTTCAGACAGATCTGTCAGATAAGACATTTCAGTGCTCTTATCTTACAATAAAAAAACACACTTTTAAAAGGATTCTGTAAAAATTGTATGGAAAACTATGAAAGATAAAAAACTAAAAAAAAGGGGATAAGACAAAACTCTCTGTATCCCATTGATTTAAAAAAAGATAGAGCTGCTAAGAGTACAAAACTTTGACAGAACCCATGCTATATAAAGGAGACTACTGATGAAAAAAATAAAGAAAAAAGTTTATTTAAAAGAGCTGGAACACCTGCAAGATGAATTAGTTGAACTGCAGCAGTGGATCAAACATGAAGGTTTAAAGGTTGTTGTAATCTTTGAAGGTCGCGATGCCGCAGGAAAAGGCGGAGTAATTAAACGCATTACTGACAAAATGAATCCCCGTATATGCAAAGTTGTTGCTCTTGGTATTCCAACCGAAAAAGAGAAAACACAATGGTATTTTCAGCGATACATAGACCATCTGCCAGCAGCAGGGGAAATAGTACTATTTGACAGAAGCTGGTATAATCGTGCTGGAGTTGAACATGTTATGAATTTTTGTACAAAAGAAGAGTATGAAGAGTTCTTAAGAAGCTGCCCCGAATTTGAAAAAATGTTAATTCGTTCGGGTATCACACTAATCAAATACTGGTTTTCTGTTAGTGATGATGAGCAGGAAGAAAGGTTTCAGGCTAGAATAAACGACAAATCAAAAAGATGGAAACTCAGTCCAATGGATTTAACCGCCCGCTCAAAATGGGTTGAGTACTCAAAAGCTAAAGATAAAATGTTTGAATATACAGACATTCCGGAAAGCCCATGGTATGTTGTAGACGCTGACATAAAAAAACATGCAAGACTTAATTGCATAACACATCTCCTAAGCATGATTCCTTACAAATACCTTCCTGAAGAAAAACTGAAACTTCCACTCAGACAATCATCTAAAAACTACAAACGACCACCATTTGACTCTCAAAAATGGATTCCTGATGTTGTGAAGAAGATGGTAAAAGATTAAGTTCGTTAGACCGTTAATCCCCTTCAGCCTTCGGTACTAAGGATTGACAAGACGGTGCATCAAAACCTCCTTTGCTCTTTGTGTCTTCGGCATGGCAGGAAAGGTGAAACAGAATTGTCATGGGCTATGTTATTAAGCCCTTTTAGGGCTTTTCAATTGCCACTTCGTTGCAGTCGCAGGCTCCCTCCAAGCCCCTCTTAGGCTGTGCCACGAGTGTTCTCCCTAGGTTCCATGTGGCTAAGATTCTTTCATAGTTGGTAGGCAAAAAAAAGTTCTCCTGTTTTGGAAGAACCTTTTTGTGTAAAAGTTTATTCGATTGTCTGTTTTTTTCGACGAACGACAGAGTGTACACAAAGATTATGTACTGAATGGGCTGCTTCCATCCATGCTTCAGCAAATGTCGGATGTGCATGAACAGTATTGCCGATTTCATCAACAGTCAACTCATTACGAATTGCAACCGTTGCTTCTGCAATCAGATCAGTAGCATGAGCACCAACGGCAACTGCACCAAGCAGTTGATCTGTTTGCGGATCAGAAATCCATTTAACAAAACCATTAGTTTTGCCGGATGCCATTGCTTTACCAAGACCGGCAAAACTGAACTTGCCGACTTTTATCTTAATTCCAAGCTCTTTTGCTTCCTGCTCAGTCAATCCAACAACACCAACTTCCGGGTTTGTAAAGATACATGCCGGAACTACTGTTTCCATAGCTTTGCGTTCTTTATTACAGATATTGTCTACAACTCGAACTGCTTGTGCTGTTGCAGCATGTGCAAGTTGTGGTCCGCCATTTACATCGCCGATACAGTAAATATTTGCTGCTTTTGTACGACATAGTTCATTTACAACAACATAACCACGGTCGTCAAGCTCAATACCGGCATCTTCAAGATTTAAACCTTTTGTGTAAGGGAGACGACCAATTGAAACAAGCATCTTTTCTGCTTTGACTTCAACATCACCGGCTTTACCTTTAACTGTTTTTGCTGTTGCAGAAATATCTGCCATAGCCGCACCGGTAAGAACTGTTATTCCAAGATCTTCCATGTTACCCCGAACTACATTGCGAACATCTTTATCCAGAATCATTAGAATATCTTCAAGCATTTCAATAACTGTTACTTCAACGCCAAACATTGCTGCAACACAGGCTAATTCGCATCCGATAACTCCCCCACCAAGAACAATCATACTCTTTGGCAGCTTTTTCATTGCCAAAAATGCTTTGCTTTCAATGATGGACGGAGTCTTTGGAATAAAACCGGGAATGAAAGACTCCGATCCTGTTGCCAGGATAATCTTATCAGCCTCAATCTTCAAATTGTCCTTACCGACAATCTTGATCACATTTCTTGATTCAAAGCTTGCAGTTCCTGCATATGTAGTAACTCCGTTACTTTTGAGAAGTGCTCCAACGCCTGAATTAAGTTTTGAAACAATTCCATCTTTGCGACTTATAACATCTGCATAGTTGAAACTGACTTTATCAACCTTTATTCCATATTCAGAAACATGACTGATTTCTTCAAACTTTTCAGCAGAAGTAATAAGTGCTTTCGAAGGAATACATCCCCAGTTCAAACATGTTCCACCAAACTTTTCTTTTTCAACAATTGCAACTTTTTTGCCAAGCTGAGCAGCATGTATAGCTGCCGGATATCCTCCGGGACCTGCACCAATTACGACTATATCAAACTTTTCCATAAATCAATATCCTCTAATTTAGTTTTTATTGCCTTAACAAACTCTGCACCCTTTGTGCCGTCAACAATTCTATGATCTGCCGAAAGTGTAACTTTCATCATTGAACGAATTTTTATTTCGCCATCAACAACAACTGCTTGCTCCAATGTGCTTGAAACAGCCAGAATGCCACCTTCTCCGGGATTTATGATTGCAGAAAAATTTTCAACATCAAACATTCCCATGTTTGAAACAGTAAATGTACTTCCACTCATCTGATCCGGCATTAAGCGTCCGTTTCTTGCTTTATCTGAAAGATCTTTCAACTGTGATTGAAGTTCTTCCATTGTCAACCTCTGTGCTCCCTTAACAACAGGAACAACAAGTCCGTTTTCAAGACTTACAGCAACTCCCAGGTCAACACTGCTGTGCCACTTGACCGTAATTCCATCTGTTGAAGAATTTACAATCGGAAATTCTTCCAAAGACATAACAACAGCTTCAAGAATAAATGTCGTAACACTAAGATTAACATCTTTTGCTTTCAGCTCTTTTCTATATTTCAAGAGATCTGTCATATCAATTGATGTTGTAACATAAAAGTGAGGAATCTGACCAAAACTCTGTGCTAAGCGACTTGCAATAATCTGACGCATCTTGCTCATAGTCTTTGGTTGTTCTGCAATTGCTGTTTCAACATCGCGAACCATAATGCGTCCACCATCGCCTGTACCGGTGACTTCAAGAATATCAATTCCCGAATCTGCAGCCAGACGTTTTGCGGCTGGAGCAATTTTCAAATTGTTGTAACCGGTCTGGTCAAGATATGCAAGCACATCCTTTTCAATAATTCGGCCATTTGGTCCTGAACCGGCAATATTCTCAGCATTTACAACTTTGTTTTTCACCAATGCTTTTGCACGAGGTGATATAAACAATTTCCCCGGTTTTACTGTAGCCGCGTCGCTTCGGCGCGGAACTGCTTCCTCTTTCTTCGGTTCAGGTTTTTCAACTGGTGCCGGAGGTGCGGCATCATGAACCTCTTCGCCCGGCTCGCCAATGTATGCGACAACTGACTGAACAGGAACCGTCTCTTCTTCTGGAACCAATATTTTCAATAAAATTCCATCATAGAAACTCTCGCATTCAAGAACTGCTTTATCCGTCTCTATCTCAAAAAGAACATCGCCTTTTTTTACGGTATCTCCAGCAGCCTTGTGCCACTTGACAATAGTAGATTCCTCTACTGTCTGCCCTAGTTTAGGCATTAATACTGTTTGTGCCATTTTAAAATCCTTTTTCTTATTTTGTTAATTTCTGTGTTGACTGTTTCCAAAAAACTTTTCTTTCACAAATGGGAGGGACAGCGTCCTCGCTGTCCATGTTGTAGTCGGCGGGGACGCCGACCCTCCCAAACAACGTACGTGCGAAAAATCTTTCGCCCTTACAGAATGCTTTTTGCAGCAGCCAACATGTCATTGGCATTAGGAATAAATGCCTCTTCCAATATGTAAGACTGAGGAGCAATACCATTTTTGGCTCCAACTCGTACAACCGGTGCATCCAGATAATCAAATGCTTCGTTCATAATTTGAGAAGCCACTTCTGCTGTAAAACTGCCAATGTTGATTGCCTGACTTGCAACAACACACTTGCCTGTCTTCTTTACAGACTCAATCACTGTGTCAATATCCATTGGAACAATGTAACGCAAGTCAACAACTTCTGCACTTATTCCCTCTTTTTCAAGCTCTTCTGCAGCTTTTAAACAGTCAAGAACCGCAGGACCCCATGAAACGAATGTAATATCTTTACCTGTGCGTTTTACATCAGCAGTGCCTATTTCAATGAGATACTCTTCTTCAGGAACTGCACCCTTTAAACCATAAAGCAGTTGTGATTCAATAAACATGATCGGGTTGTTGTCTCTGATTGCAGATTTCAACATACCTTTTGCATCGTATGGTGTACAAGGATACATAACATACAATCCCGGTATATGAGCAAACATTGCCTCAAGAGTCTGAGAGTGCTGTCCGCCATAACCTTTACCACCACCAACTGATGCACGATAGATCACCGGCACTTCAGCGTTTGCACCTGACATATAATGCCATTTTGCCGCCTGATTACTGATCTGATCAGATGCCTGCAAGGCAAAGTCCATATACATCAATTCAACTATCGGACGTAAACCTGACATTGCAGCTCCAACACCTGCACCACAAATTGCAGCTTCAGAAATTGGCGTATTAAAAACTCTGTCTCTGCCAAATGTCTCTAACAAACCTTTAGAAACCTTAAACGCTCCACCGTAGTCAGCAACATCTTCACCATAAAGAATAACACGCTTGTCGCGCTTCATCTCTTCCAGCATAGCTTCCTTAAGTGCATCTTTGTAATTCAACTCACCATTCACTCTGCGAATCTTTGGATCTTCTAAAATAGTTTCACTATCTGCAAATTCTTCAGGAACTTCATCAACAGATGTATCTGTGTACATATACTTGATGACGTCAGCAGGATCCGGATCCGCTGAAACTGCTGCTTTAGCTGCTGCACGACCATTTCTTTCAGAAACTTTCTGACGCAGATTTTCAACTTTCTTTTCAGTCATTACTCCAGCTTCAATCAACTGCTGAATATAAAATTCAATTGGATCAAGCTTTTTCCATTCGACTTCTTCATCCCTTGTTCTATACTCATTACGGGGATCACTTAAAGAGTGACCATAATAACGGTAGGTGTCAAGCTCAATTAAACAAGGACCATTACCGGCTCGGCATACATCAGAAGCACGATTAATTGCATCTTTAACAGCCATAATATCCATACCATTAACAGTTTCAGCATGCATATTGTTGTCAGCAAATCCGGCTGCTCTACGAGCCATACATGTGATACCGGTAACTTCCTCGTCGGCACGACCTGTCATACCATAATGATTGTTGACAATAACATAAATAATCGGCAGACCAAGTTTAGTTTGAGCAATATGATTGGAAAACTGTCCCATTGCAGCCATATTTAATGATTCCATAACAACGCCATTGGCATATGCACCATCACCGGCAAAACAACATACAACTTTACCTGATTTTAAATAACGTTGAGCAATAGCAGAACCGGTGGCAATTGGAACTCCACCTCCAACAATAGCATTTGCTCCAAGATGACCAGCTGTGAAATCAGCAATATGCATTCCGCCGCCACGACCTTTACAATATCCGTCTTCTTTACCAAACAGTTCAGCAATTGTCTTGTAAACATGATCTTCTAAAGCTTCTTCAACAAGCTTTTTCTTGGAAGTCTCCTTGCTTGAAGGAATTCTTGATTTTAACTTTTCAATACTCATTCCTCGAATAGCAACACAACCCTTTGCAATACTATCTCCATGACCTCGATGGGTCGATGTAATCAAATCGTCTGAATCAATACCGGTACACGCCCCAACAGCAGTAGCTTCCTGACCGATAGACACATGTGTTGGTCCGCGGTAGTTGTAATCTGAACATGGTTCATATGCCCCGGAACGCAACTTGATAATCATCTCTTCAAACTCGCGAATTGTAAGCATATCCTCAAGCATATCAATTGCTGTTGTTTTTGTAATTGTTCCGGCTTTGAGCTCTTGCTTTAAATTACCCTTATACTGATTTTCCAATATATCAGGTATCTTTACCGCTGCCGGAGTGAAATCCGGCATCAGTTCATTTAAGTGATTTGGATCATATTTTTTTGTCATCTTCATTTTCCTTTTTATTATTTATTTTTAAACTTCTTTTTCCCGCACAGAGGCGCCAAGGACACATCAGTATGGGCGAAAGATCTTTCGCCCTATTTGATGTTCACTATTTTATCAAATTGTTTCAACTTCTTCTTATCAACACCACCATCTGTAATTATACAATTCAAACTCTTTAAATCGCCGAATCTGACAAAGGAAACTTTATCAATCTTTCCTCCATCAACAAGAAGAATTGATTGATTAGCATTTTCCAAAACTAAATCTTTCGTATATGCTTCTCTAGGATCGGTAGTAGTCATACCTGAATCAACGCTGACCCCCAACGCACCCATAAAGGCAATATCAACATGTAGCTTGTTCAAAATAGCTCCGGTCAATGCCCCTACAAATGTCTGACTTCTCTTTCTAAGCTCACCACCGACAAGAATCACTCGAGGTCCTCCCCCTGAAAAAAGTGTGGCAACCCTGATTGAATTTGTGACAACAGTCAGATTTTTCATGTCAACAAGCAGGCGTGCAAGTGCAAAAACGGTACTTCCTCCATCAAGAAAAATTGATCCATCTGATGGAACATACTCCAGAGCCTTCTTCGCAATAGTGTCCTTTTCCTTTCCTGCAATAAGTGTCTTGTCATCAAAAGTCATCTCCACAAGACGACTTTCAATCTCCATAGCACCTCCATGAACGCGTTTCAACTCTCCAACTTTCTCAAGCTCAACAAGATCTCGACGAATAGTTGCCTGTGAAACACCAAGGGTTTGAGACAACTCTGCAACTGATACAACATGCTTGCCCTTTAACAGTTTTTTTATCTCTTCATAACGTACTGCAGCTAAATTTTTGTGTTCATTATTGCTCATTTAATTTCAAAAACTTTCTTTTTTCAATCAACTTCACGCAAATATACACAAAAACGCTCACAAATGCAAGCGATTTTTTCAAAAAAGTTAAAATGCCCTGTTTTTCTGGTTGATTTTTGTTTTCGGTCGGCGGGGACGCCAACCCTCCCGATGTGCAGACTAATATTGTCTTGTAAAAACGGGAGAAAACACCCCTCCGTTCTCGGTAGGACATTACACTACGTTTTCCCGCCATGCGGGATCGCAGGCTCCAGCCTCACTTCCTTTGTCGTGTCTCGAACACCT
>CAYTUX010000045.1:0-18170 GCA_964441455.1 uncultured Victivallales bacterium
TTCTCTTTTCTTTTTAGTAGCTGGGTGATAAAAGTATAATGTAAACCCTGATTTCATTGATTTAAAAACATGTTTATCCTCTCAACCAGAAATCTAAGGCAGACAATTCCTATTTTTCTGGTTGAATGCTGTTTTTGGTCATCGAGGACGATGACCCTCCCGATGTGCAATTTAAGGTTATGTTGCAAGCAGGGAGCTTGCAGAATATATCAATATAAATACGGAAAAATCAGCTACCGCACAATGCACGTCAAATAAATGCGGGCGAAAGGCAATTTACAGGAATTTCTGTATTCTGGAAGAGCGTTTTGTTCGGAGAATCGCAGCCTGACCTAAGACTCCTTCACCAGCAAGAATTGTGACACTTTGTCTGGCTCTTGTAATACCTGTATAGACCAACTCTTTCGTCAACAATTTGCCGGCACTATCACCTAACACCATAATAACATTTTCATACTCAGATCCTTGCGACTTATGAATTGTCACAGCAAAAGCCGACTCATACTCCGGCAGAGCAGAAACCGGAATCTGCATATAGCTATTATTTATTCTGAAGAAGGCGTAATTCATCTCATCTGTATCCTGAAGAATCACCCCCACATCACCATTGGCAAGCCCCAGCATACTGTCATTTCTTACAATCATAATTATTTTACCATTATAAAAGGGAGCAATATCTTTTGACAGAAATGTTTTTTCAATATAATTGTTTATGCCGACTGTCCCGTAAACTTCATCCTGTCTGTATGCACAAAGAACCTTGCTCTCATCTATCTTTTTCAAAATGCCATCAATAACATCATTAATGGAGCCTGCGTCATCAGTCAGACACATCTCATAATCTTTTAATAGTTTTTTATAATCTTTTATAAACGGATTTATTAATTTCTTAAGCTCCGGAAAAAAATTATTTTCATCAATTTCGACATGAGAAATTTGACCTTTCTCAAATGTCTGAAAAAACAGATCATTTACTGCATCAATATCTTCCGGAGATTCAGCATCATTTATTCTCTGACTCAAAACACCTACAGCACTCTGACTGTTAAACCTGTGACTATATACCAGTTTAACAACAATATCAACAAATGACTGATTGTCATTCTTATTTATATCACTCACATCAAAACCGGCGTTTTTGAGAAAATCCAGCATTCCTCTTGAGAACGAATTAATATCATCGATATTTGTCAGTTCAGAAAGCACACTGCCGGTCTCAACAGCAGCAAGCTGATCTTTATCTCCCAACAGAATAATTTTGCAGGATGGCTTTAGAGCTTCAACAAGTTTAGCAAAGAGAGATAATGAAACCATTGATGCTTCATCCACAATGAGAATGTCTGTGTTCTTTTTATAATCAATGTTATATTTATAAGCCCTTGCTCTGGGATTATATCCCAGAAATCTATGAATTGTCTCGGCTTCTTCAGGAATTTCCTTAAAAAAAGAGTTGCGTTCTTTGGTGTTTCTTATAGACTCTGTCAAACGTTGAGCAGCTTTGCCTGTTGGAGCAACCATAGATATATAACTGTTTTGTTTTTGCAAGACTGCAAGAATTGTTGCAACAGTTGTTGTCTTGCCGGTTCCGGGACCACCGGTGATAATTGTAATCTGCTGATATAATGCTGCAAAAACAGCAATTTCCTGCCACTTTGTGTTCTGGAGTCCACTAAATGCAGGCTTGAGATCTTCTCTGTTAATATTAACTATTTGTCGCTGTTTACGGCTGTTAATTGCCTCAACAACAACCTGCTCATATTGCCAGTACTTATGCAGATACAGAAAACCATCTTCAGTAATAACAATGTACTTTACAATATCTGAAGCGTCAGACTCACAAACAACAGTTTTAAAACACCCTTTTATTTTGGTCATCCATAAATCAAAATCCGGAAATTTAAAATTGGGCAGATTTTCAGGAATACCTGTTTCATCTTCAATGATGTCATAAATACTTCTTCCTGCAATATTATTCAGATTCAGACACGTATGTTTTAAATTCATTGACTTGCTGAGAAACAGCACCGCCAACCAGAGATATTTTGATTCTTCAGAACCCCCCTCTAATTTCATAATAAAATCTGCAAAAATCACATCAATTTTATCAAGCAATTCAAGTTCTTTAGCAGCTTTTATTATATTGTCTATCTGAAATTCAGCCATTCAATTATATCCTTTTCAACTTTATCAAAAAATATACCATTTGTTGTTCCTGCCTGCATACCTCGTACAAATGTGTAGAATACTCCGCCAAAATGTTTGTCATACGAATACTCATCTCCAAGTCTCTGCTTAAGATAAGAGTTCAATGCATATGTATATACAACATACTGAATATCATATTTTGCATGCTGCATTTCATCTTTAAGCACATTCGGAGAATACAACTCAAAAGAGTTGCCAAGATGATTTGTCTTCCAGTCTAAAATGTAAAACTTGCCTTTATATTCAAAAACAAGATCAATAAATCCTGTCATGTATCCTGACAAATCAAGCTGGGATAGAAACTCAATATTTCCACCCATTGCTTTTATGGATTGAGGAGCCTCCCTGTGTGTCCCAAAAAACAATGAATAGAAAAATTCCAATTCTGTTTTGCATTTATTAATGTTTAAATCTTTCAACATAAAAGAGTCATCTCCCACATTGAACTTGGCATTCATTACATTTTCAATCATTTCAAGAGCTGCTGCAACTCTTTGAAGACGGACTTCTTCATCATTTCCATATACACCATAAGCCTTCAGACAATTTATTAAACCGGCTTCAAAACTTTGACTGTTCTCCATGCTCAATTTACCTTTGAAAATATACTCAAAAACCTGATGAATAGCCGTTCCTGTATTTGCTCCTCGCGGAAAGTAAAAAAAACTGTAGTCATCTTCTGCAGCAACCGCTGTTTTACTCTCTTGTGTATCTTCCTGTGAGTCGATATCCTTAACAATCAAAGCACTCTTTTTCCAATCTGCAAGCATAGAATAACTAAAAATACCTGACTTAAGCTTGGAAACATCCAATCTTTTAAATTCTGCACTCTTCAGTTCGCAGGGCTCACCCTGATTCAACTCAAAACTCCTGTAGTTGTCAGACACATTCTCCAAATCATCATATTCTTCAACACTTAATCCCTGATCTTTCAAAGACTGCACATCAGAATACAAAACTCTAAAAGGAGAGTGCTCGGGATTTGTTCTTGTTGGTTCATAATAATATGTCCAGCATCTATTTGCTGCACGTGTCAGAGCAACATATATCAGACGAAGACTTTCCTGTAAGGTTTCTTCAATATATTTTGGGTTAGCCTTAGAATCTTCTGTATAAATTTTTCTAAAGACATTTTTATCATCAGTGTAAACTCCCGGATATGATTTTGTGCGTATTGCACTGCCGCATATAAAAGGAGCAAACACTAACGGAAACTCTAATCCTTTACTTTTATGAACAGTCATGATACTAACCGCTTCTTCATCAATCTCAAGACGTTGCAAAAAAACCTCACTGCCATCGTTATCTGATGCACTTTTTTTCTGCATGACAAACCACCGTTCTGTCACCTTTGAAGATGTCTTAAACAGATACTCCTGTCTATGAATTAGTTCAACCAGATGAATGGTATTTGCAACATTTCTGTCTCCATTGCTGCCTCGCAGAATCCTGGCAATCAGATCAAAATCATTGACTAAAGCCAGGAATGCACTATAAAAACCCTGTTCTTCCCAAATCTGCTTATATGTAATAAACCTGTAATACAAATCAAGAACAGCTCTGTTATCAAGTTCTCTTAATTCTTTTATGGAATAATTAAAAAGGGATGTAATCAACAAAGGTTTAATTGTTCGTTCACCGGGAGAGTTGATTGCATTTAAAAGCAGTGCCATTGCATCAGCCTCTTTCGACTCAAAAACATTACCACTCTTCTGAACTGAAGCGGCAATCTTTAATTCCTGTAATACTGACTTAATAAGAAGAGCCTGCTTGCCGGTATTAACCAGCACAGCAATATCCTGCGCTGCAACACTACGTCGTTCTCCACTTTGCGACTCAAAACAGTAATCATCACATGTCAGCAGCATGAATATCTTATGAGCAACATCTCTGGCAACCATTTCCTCCAAATTTGTTTTATTGCTTGATTTATCAATTGCAATGATATTTAAAAACGATTGATCAGGACTGTAAAATCTCCATTTTACCTTATCCTGCCCCTTTGACGGCAAAAATTGAATATAACTGTTTTCTTCAACATAGTATAAAGAGTTTCTGTTATTTGAAAGTTTAACATCAAAAAACTTGTTCACATCATTAATAATGCCCGGTTCTGAACGGTAATTTGTCTCTAATGTAAAAAGAAAGTCAGCTTCCTTCTTGGCGGACATATACATCTGAATATCTGCACCCCTGAATTTATATATGGATTGCTTTGGATCCCCAATCATATAAAAATATTTTTCAGACCGCTTAAATATCTTGGAAAAAATTTCAAACTGCAGCTTATCTGTATCCTGAAACTCATCAATCAATGCAGCACCATATAATTTGGCAATCTTATCTGCAAGGTCGTCTCCGGCGTTAGAGTAAAGAGCATTATGCATAAGTTCAAGCATGTCATCATAGGAAATGATATTCTGATTACGTTTCAATGCAGCAAAGTTGTTTAAAAAGAATAACCTGAAATCTATTAAAATCTGAATTTTCAAACTATCATAAGCTTTTGTATACTGTTCATCTAGCAAAGCATACCTTCCCAAAAAGGAGTCGACAAAGCAAAAGAATGCACACTCAATCTGCTCATCTTTATACTTTTTGTTCAGCCTATCAATGATAAAACTCATTGATAATTTTTTTATGGATTTCAGTTCCTCTTCTTTCTTTTTAGCAGAGAGCTTAGTCAGTCGAAGAGGATCTTTGAGAATTTCTTCAAACTGCTCAAAAATTCCATCCAGCTTTTGCGGAGAATATGTACTTTTATTAAGCTTACCTTCATCAATAAGCTTTGTTAAAACATCACGGGCTTCACTCTTACTCCTCTCATACTCAACTTCAAGCTGCTGAAACTCTTTTATAATGCTCTCCTGCAGACGAAGTCCAGTCGCCATTAAAGCTTCTCTTGAACCTTGCAGAGAATTTTTATCTTCTCCTTCTATGCAAAGCTCATGATTTTTCTTCAGCTCCCCGGCAAAATCACAAAGGCTCTTATAAGAAACACAGGAACTAAGAAGTTCTACCGTATCAGCATCGGCTTCATAGAATAATTTGCGATAATAATTTATAACAGTCTGCTCAACATAAGAAGAATCGTCATCAACTAAAGTCGCATCAAACAGCACACCTGTTTCAACCGCAAATTCAGAAAGCATCTTATTACAAAAACCATGAATAGTGAAAATTGAAGCGATATCCATTGAGGCAACTGCAAGCTTAAGTCGCCTGTTAAGCATTTCTGCATCTTCTCCGCTATCCACAAGAACTTTAACAATCTCAGATGGCTTTCCCGCAGTATCATCATCAAAATGAATCAATGCATCATAAATCAAAGAACGACACCTGTCTTTCAGCTCCTTGGCGGCAGCATCTGTAAACGTCACAACAAGAATATTTTCAACTTTTATTCCTTTAAGAATGAGCCAAAGATATATATGAGATATAGAAAAAGTTTTGCCTGTTCCGGCATTTGCCTCAATAAAGTTAATCCCCTTACGAGGCTCTTGTAGTAAATTCAGTGTCTTCATAATGTTTCGTAGATTCTACAAAAACCACCACCTTTTTGCAAAACAAAAAACCTTCGATTTCTGGTTGAAGACACAAATGTGTGTTTTAATCAATATAATGAGCATTTAAAATACATACTTATTACCCATCTACTATAAAAAAATGAAATCTAAGTTTATTAACTGTTTTTTTTACTTTAGTAGCTGGGTATTTAAAAGGCGGGGTCACGGACCCCGACTCTACAAAACCCCTGCGAATCAACCTTTTAGCTTTGGTTGCAGCATCCGCAACTGTAGGGTCGGGGTGCTTCACCCCGCCGAAAAGGGCGTTTAACCAGAAAAACAGGGGTAAAGAATGAAAGAAGAAATACTGTATTGACATTAAAGCTTTAAATGTTACAATTGGTAAAGTTGGTAAAAGTTATAATCAAAATTTTCCAGAAACAACTAGATGAACAAAGATTTATTAGTCAAAAGGTATTTTCAATATCCTTTGCAAAATCCGTGTTAGCCCTATTGATTTAGAAGGCTCTAAACCAATGGTAAAGTTGTTATATTAAATTTATACAAGAAATGGTGAAAAATATGTTAAATACATTAAATTCCTTAATGATTGGGGATTTGGAAATTCCAGTTCCTATTATTCAGGGCGGAATGGGTACTCGTGTGTCAACAGCATCACTTGCAGCAGCCGTTGCAAATTGTGGTGGTGGTGGAACCATTGCCAGCGTTGGATTAGGCGGTGAAGCCGGAATGGCTAAGTCGGATTTTATAAAATATTCACGCGATGGTTTAATTCGGGAAATGAAAAAAGCTCGAGAACTTTCTAATGGTATTATCGGTGTTAACATTATGGTTGCATTAAGTAACTTTGAAGATCTTACGCGCACAGCTGCTCAAAAAGGGGCGGATTACATTATTGCGGGGGCAGGATTGCCTCTTAGGTTGCCAGACTTTGTTAAAGGTACTAAAACAAAAATTATTCCAATTGTTTCATCAGCTCGTGTTGCACGCCTTATGATAAAATCATGGAAAAATAAATATGATCGTTTTCCAGATGCTGTTGTTGTCGAAGGACCTCTTGCCGGCGGACATCTTGGTTTTTCCGTAGAAAACGTTGAAAATCCCGAAGAAAACGCTCTTGAAAACATTGTAAAAGAAGTTCTTGATGTAACCAATAAGTATGAGAAAGAGAATAATATTTCTATTCCTGTGATTGCAGCCGGTGGCATCTTTGATGGAAAAGATATTGCTCGTTTTCTTAAACTTGGAGCTAAAGGCGTTCAGTTAGGAACAAGATTTGTTGCAACAGAAGAATGCTCTGTGCCGGAAGAATTCAAAAAAAAATATGTTGAAGCAACCGAAGAAGATATTGTTATTATAAAAAGTCCTGTAGGACTTCCAGGTCGAGCATTGAAGACAAAATTTATTAAAGACCTTATGGCGAATGACACAAAGAAATTCATATGCCGATACAAATGTTTAAAAACCTGTGACGTGCTAACAGCTCCTTACTGCATAGCAAAGCATATGCTTAATGCCGTACATTCTGAAACAGTGGAAGACTCTCTTATTTTTGCCGGACACAATGCGTACAGAATAAAATCAATTGTTCCTGTAAAAACCTTAATGGATGAGTTAGTTAAAGAAACCAAATTCTGTTTAGCAAATTAAGCTGGATACCTCTCTGACCTCGCATGCGAGAGGTATCCCCCTTTTTTTTAACAATAAAGGAGGTGTGCTCTTCTTTTCTTTAGACACACAAATTGGAATAATCTCAAAAAAAATCATTTTTTTATTGTATATACACATACTTTTGCTAAATTACGTTCTTTGTTGACAATCTTGGTTAATGTTTGATTAAAAACTTATTAAAAAGTTAAATAGGGCTTACTGTTTAATGTAAGATAGGCCACTTCGCTGCTGTCGTAAACTCCAGCCTCAACAAGTTGGTTCATATATTTTTGTGTTATGATGATTTCGCCCCGCCCTTACTTTGCAACTTTTCTTTACAAAGTTAGGGCGGGATAACTCATTGCAGTGACACTCAATGCGAAGCCGAAGAGAGGCTTTTGCAACTGAAAATTAATTTGCAAGAGCAATGTAGTATAGCGAAATGGCCTATAAGATGCATGATATCGCATTAAATATTCATAAAGAACATAACCTTTCTTAAAAAAGAGATTCATCTGCAAGCCTTTTAGCCTGAATGAGCTAAAAACCTTGTGCTTTAGTCTGCTAAAACAACGTATTAATAGTTACTAATATGTTAGTTATGAATTAAACAGTAAGCCCTAAATAAAGTGTTAAATTAATTTGTTTTGTGTGGCAAACTTTCTGTGTTTGCTGATAATTTAAGGGTTTATATATGAAATTGACTGTAAAAGAAGATGATATATGTGATGATTTCAAGTTACGGTTTAAGCCTAACTATATTTCGCACGGGGATGAAGAAAACTTGTTTGAATATTCCTTTTCGGAGAAGATTCCTCTTATTCTGAAGGGGCCGACCGGTTGTGGAAAGACTCGCTTTATTGAGCATATGGCTTACAGGATGGATCTTCCGCTGATCACGGTTTCGTGTCATGAAGATCTTACCGCCAGTGATCTGATAGGGCGTTTTATATTCAAGGCAAATGAGACAATCTGGGAGGACGGTCCGCTCACCCTGGCGGTAAGGTATGGTGGAATATGTTATCTGGATGAGATTGTGGAGGCGAGGAATGATACTACTGTTATTATTCACTCTCTTACTGACGACCGTCGTATGCTGTATGTTGATAAAACCCATGAGGTAATTCGGGCACATAAGAATTTTATGATGGTATTGTCGTATAATCCAGGTTATCAAAATGTGATGAAGGATCTGAAACAGAGTACTAAGCAGCGTTTTATGTCGTTGATATTTGACCATCCCGTGGTTGATATTGAAAAAAAGATAATAGAAACCGAAACGGGTTTGAATGAATCTGATTCCGAGGTTCTAGCTTTAATGGGGCAGAAGATAAGGAATCTTAAGGAGTATGGTCTTTCGGAAGGGGTTTCGAGTCGGCTGCTGGTATATGCAGGGCGTCTGATGAAGGCGGGTATTGTTCCTGTTAAGGCCTGCAGGGTGGCTATAGCACAGTCTCTTACGGATGAGGCACACATGATCGAATCTATGATGGATATTATAAAACTTTTCTACCCTGATGAATAAAACCTCTGAATATATTTATCGAGGTTTTGATCTGCAATCAATTACCTGGGGTTATCGCGATAGATTTAAAAATGCGATAGACGAATTATACGAAGAAAACTTTCTGGGCAGCGAGAATATTGAAAGCACAGAGATTTTCTTTGATTTACTTAAAAAGGGTAGCAAAGAGATTTCTTCCTGTTATGATCATGTTTTGAATAATTTTATATGCAGTTTAAACGTGGAAAACAGGTGGATATTGAGGGTTCCGGCACTTTTCAGTGATTGGTCTGGTTTAGGAGCGACTCTTACCCAGCATAAGTTGTATATGGGGATGGGGTACTTTGAGGTATGGGGGCGCGGAGGATTCGGCAATACCCCTGAAGATGTTGAGTATGTTCTCAATAAAGCACGCTGGCTTGTCACGATTGATTTTGATCTGGGATACTCTTTTATTCAGGCTTATTCCGAGTTGAGTAAGGTTCTCTGTAACTCTGATATTGATATCTTCATCGAAAATACGCTTATCCTTTTTGACAGAAGCCCGAAGAACGCCTTTAATTTTCTGAAGTTAAAGACGAAAACTGCCAGGCTATACGCGGAGACCATATCCAAAGATGTGCGTCTGAGTGAATGCAAGGGACGTCTTGTGTCATTGGCTCAGGGTCTGTCAGGCTGCGATATAGAGTTGGCAGATTTCAGCCATCTTGATTCAGATGATATTCTGGAGCGGGGCAGCTCTGTAGTTTCGATAAATAAAAGGCTCTATCTGCCGGCAAAGGTCTCATATTTTCATGAACGAAAGGGCAATCTGGAGCATTATATGTTGGTGACGGCAATATCATCGGCGGCTCTGAATTTTAACAGCTTTAATGCAGTACATGGAGCACGTGGAGCACGTAACAGCATGGATTATATATACAAACGAGGAGTTAACGATCCGGTTACTGTGAACAACTGTTTTCTTGTGTCTGAAATTTACAGAATTATCAGTCTCTTTAAATCGACTTATGCAGGAATATACACGGTTCTGAAAACAGCACTGGAGGCAGAGGTGGAAAACCGCCCTATTGCTTCCCCTGCTGACAAAATTATTGTGATGCTGCTGAAAACAATTATTGGTAAAGTAATTACTCCCTCGGAAGAGGAGATGCAGATTATAAATATGATAAAAGATGCTGCACGGAATTCAGCCTCTTTTACTGATCTGTTAAACTGGATTGAGCAATATGCTGAGGATCCTCCGATTCTATCTCTTCTAAAACGTTTTTTTTATGAGGAGATTCATCCTATTGTTATTTTTCCCGATTTTATGTTTCCTGCACTGACATCTGAAGCCGGGGAAGCTCCCACATGTATTGATCTGAAAGATCGCGAAAGCGCGGAGGAGAACGCTGGTGCCGTGGACAATGAGAACGATAATGATAAAAAAGAAATGACGGAGTTCTATGAAAAGGGAGCGAATGATAAATCAGGAAAGGAGGAAGAGGAAGACAAAAATAAAATTCAAGCAGGTTATTTTTATGATGAATGGAATCAGCTGCTTCTTGATTATTACGAGAACTGGTGCTGCCTTAAAGAGAAACCTGTACCTGTTAACTCTAAAGCCGATCTGAACGAAGATTATCATCGTCTCTCCAAAGAGGTAAAAAAAGTATTCGAAAAACTTAAGCCAGATCAGGTTCGTAGGGAGAAATATCTCAGAGAGGGTGACGATATAAATATTGATATGCTGATTGAATATCTTTCGCAGCAGCAGGCAGAAATTCCTGGAACCGTGCGCTTTTACGAAAAACCTTATATCAGACAGCGTGATCTTTCCGTAGCCGTGCTTATTGATATGAGTGGATCAACTGGCGAAGAGGTGGAGGATGGCAGAAAGATTATAGATATCGAAAAAAAATCTGCATATATCCTTGGGGAAGGACTGGCGGAGATAGGAGATAGGTTCGGGATTTTCGGGTTTTCCGGAAGCGGCAGGGAAAATGCGGAATTTTATCTGATCAAGGATTTTGAAGATGCCTGGGATCAACGGGCAAAGGATTCACTTTTTTCGGTCAGTCCCAAAAGTTCTACCCGCATAGGTGTTGCCTTAAGGCATACAGGATATAAACTTCAGGATTCCCCGACTCTAAGGAAGCTGATTATACTGATAACTGACGGGAAACCGATGGACTCTTTTTACGAATACAGCACACGATATGCCCAGTATGATGTAAGAAAAGCCAACGAAGAAAATTATCGTGCAGGAATCGATACCTTCTGTATATCTACAGAAGAAAATCAGATTGAAGATCTGGAGATTATGTTTCCTTTTCATAGATATGTGATAGTAAAAAATATGGTGGAACTGCCTGTAATTCTTTCGCGATTCTATCTTAATATTACAAAGTAGAGAGGTTTTAGGCTCTTCGTAAATTATTGTGGATATAAAGCCCCAGAGGGGCGATATCTCTGTCGCCACAGTTTTTCAACCTATGGAGAGAATACAATATACAAAACCTGAATCCTGCAGGAATGATATATCTGTAGTACCGCAAGGCGGGATTAAAAAAACATTTTTTGCGGACGCCGGGGGACGTATTAGCTCCTCCCTGGCTAGCTCGCTAGTCCCGCTCTGCGGGAGGAGGTCACCTCGCATGCGAGAACGGAGGAGTATCTCTCCCTGCTGGCAACATAACCTTAAACTGCAATTCGGGAGGGTTGGCGTCCCCGCCGACCGAAAAGAGTATTCAACCAGAAAAACAAAAACCTCGAAAGAACTAAATATTTTAACTTGTAAAGATTGATTGCAAAGTTTAGAATAACTTTCAGATTTTTATTTAAAAATTTTAAATAAGGAAGGATAATAATATGTCAAATGAAGAAGCTGTTATCTCCTCATTAGGAGTTATAGTTGTTTTAATGTTAATTGCTCTGGTATTCTTCATATATTTTATTCCTACATTTGTTGCCTTTTCAAGACACCATCAGTTTAAATGGATTATATTTCTAATTAATATTTTTGCCGGTTTCACATTTGTCGGATGGATTGGAGCTCTTATATGGGCATTGATAGACACAGATCAGAGTACAAAACTATATATACAGCCACCCGACAAAAATTCTAAATTTTCTATTGCAGACGAACTTGGAAAATTGACTGTTCTTAGAGATAACGGTGATATTTCTAATCTTGAGTACCGAGAACTGAAATACAAATTACTTGAAAAATACAACAAAAACTATTGACTCTTGTTACCGGACGTCCGACATCCGACGCACTAGTTTAGCTAGTCTAGCCTTGCGGAATCGAATACTGAATGGAATACATTCACTACGCGGGCTGTTACGAACTCTGCACAAAAACCAAACCAACCATCTAACAGACTAACTAATTTGTAAAAATGTATATTGTGGGATAATCTTTGATTATAGGCTTAATATATTTATATACCTTACTGTATTGCATATCATCGGGTGCAAAGATAAGAAGAACTTTGACATCCGGATCCGAATTTTCATCAAGAATCTTTTTGTATTCATTCATATTCTCAAACGAGAACTTCTCAACTGATATTCGGGGTTCAATCTGATTCTCCAAATAAGTAGCAGTTGGTTTAATAATTTCCGCGAAAACGACACCATTTGTTTCACTAAGCCAAAGTTCACAAGGCTGACTATATCGCTTATGTCTATTTCTAAACTGCTCATTTGGCAGGAATGTTTTAAAGAAAGGTTCATCAGGATCGGATTCATCAAGCCTGATGCCGTTAACGCTTTCAATTTCCTGAAGCAGTCCTGCAACTTGTTTTATTGTTCCTAAAGCCAAGTTTTTGTTGAATTCAACATTAACAAATGGGTCATGTCCATTTTCAACACTATCAACCATTTTCTTTAAGAAGACATCTAATGTCATTGGATCAAATTTTTTATCATTCTGTTTTAAGTTGTAGACAATCATTCCGGAACCATTTGTAGCTATATTCAGATCATAATACTGCATGCGTTTTTTTCCGTCGATATACTCCGGTCTCAAAACAATAGTTATTGGAGTACCTTTAGGGGGCAGACTGGGATCTGATGTGACACTGCCATATGCACGACCTTTTGACACATTATCAGGCGTTGTCATAATACTTCCAGGTTCTGTATAACTGGTAGCAATTCCGTATGGATCCATTGAATCAGCCATCAGCACTTTTTTGGTTGGATCATCAAAATCATCCATCATAACCGATCCTGTAAACACCTGTGAAAGTCTCTGAGTTGGATTTTTACCCGTTTTTGTGTAAATTACAAAATCCTTCATGGGGATCTCTTTTGGATTCTTTGAATCAATCACAAAGCTTACAAGAACTCTCTCTCCTTTAGGCCAAAGAACTCTATTTACAGAGTCAACAGCTTGTCCGGGTTTCATACCTAAAAACTCAAGAGCTTTAATTATATCAGCAGGTCTTGCAAAACTGTATGCAAGAGCTTCATAACCATGGGAACTTTTGTCATAAATCACATAAAATTCAGATGGTTCTCCGGAAGAGAGTTCGGTCACCTCACCATCAATTGTGATCTTATGATTGCTCTTGTCAGCAACCAAGCCGGGCAGTACCAGAAAATCTTTATTACCTTTGTATTTTTCTATATTTTTCTTATAATTACTATCTGCCTTTGCCCTGTTTGCTGCAGATGCTGAGCCATCTTCCTGTGCGTAAACAAATGATAAAACAAAGCTTAATAAACAAACTATTTTTATCAGACTAATTTTCATGATTCTGTTTCCCCCAGCTTCTTTCTTGTTTTTTTGGCGGAGTACGGTCAACACTGACAAATACCCCCTGTTCACCAATAATATGTTTTAACTTGCTGAATAAATCTGCCATTGGTTCAACATAACACGACTGCTCCACTGAAATAAAAATCTTTTCTCCGGTTGGAATCATAAGGCATATGCTTATGGGTATATTTCCAGGATATAATTTAAGAACTGATTTTATTTTTTTAAGCATATCTTCAGATGCTAAAGTGGTCGGGATGTGCAGAATTATCTCCTTCGTATATCTTTTTGGAACCATATCCATCGGTATTATTTCCTGTGCAACAATCTTTGCTTCATCATCTCGTGCAGAAATCTCTCCGGATACCATAATTGTAGCATCATCCTCCAATAAATATGAATATTTTTCAAAGATATCAGCAAAAACAAGAACTTCAATTGTCTTTTCCAGATCCTCAAGTTTCAATATCGCCCAGTTTCTTCCATCCTTAGACATTTTCTTTGTCATCAGATTAATCAGTCCACCAATACGAACAAAACCTTCCGGTCTTTTTTTATAAATTTCTGAAATTGATGAGACCTGATATTGATTTAGAACACGTTCATATTGTACAAGAGGATGACCTGTCATATATGCACCAAGCAACTCACGTTCTGCTGCAAGCATATCTGATTCAGACCACTCTTCTGTCTGCGGCAAATCTTCTTTTTCATCATCTGTGCTCTCATCTGTTTTGCCGTCAAGCAAATCAAAAAAGTTTGCCTGCCCCATGGTTTTGTCTCTCAATTTTTCTGCTGCTCTTGCAACCGCAAACTCTATACCTTCAAAGAGCTGTGCTCTATGAGCATCAAAACAATCCAAAGCACCCGATCTGATAAGACTTTCCATAGACTTTTTATTTGCAACAGAGCTGTCCAATCTTGAACAAAAATCAATTAGTCCCTTAAAAGGACCATTTGCCTCGCGTTCTGCGACAATGAAATTGGAAACACCAACACCGACATTCTTTATACCCGCAAGACCAAACCTAATTCCATCTTTTTCCGGCCAGAAGCGACATTTGCTCTTGTTGACATCAGGCGGAAGAACAGGACATCCCATCTCAGAGGCTTCGGCAATAAATCCAGGCAGTTTGTCTGCATTACCCATTTCACTTGAAAGAATTGCTGCCATAAATGCAGCAGGGTAATTTGCCTTTAAATATGCTGTTCTGAAACCAATAATTCCATAACCGACTGAGTGAGCTTTGTTAAATCCATAACCGGCAAATCGTTCAATATTATCAAAAATACTTCCCGCAAGTTTTTCACTTATATTATTGGTTTTAACACAACCTTCTACAAACTTGACTCGTTCAACCTTCATAACTTCGGGTTTCTTTTTACCCATAGCACGGCGAAGAATATCTGCTTCCCCAAGAGAGTATCCGGCCAGAACATTTGCAGCTTTCTGCACCTGTTCCTGATATACCATAACACCATATGTATCACTCAGAATTGGTTGAAGTAATGGATGGTCATATTCTAATGTTGCTTTACCGGTTTTCCGGGCAATATAATCAGGCAGCATCTCCATTGGACCGGGGCGATACAATGCAATAACAGCAACAAGGTCTTCAATATTGTTTATGCCAATCTGTTTTATAAGATCACGCATACCCCCGCTTTCAAGTTGGAACACACCAACAGTATCTGCCCTGTTGAGCAAGTCATAAGTCGGCTTGTCATTCATATCAAGCTTTTCAACATCAATATCGACTCCTTGTTGCTCTCTGATAATATCAATAGCCTCTTTAATAACAGTCAAAGTCTTTAAACCCAAAAAGTCCATCTTCAGGAATCCAATATCTTCAACCGGTTCCTTTGCATACTGAGTAACAGGCTCATTGTTCTTATCTCGACTCAGCGGAACTACATTTTGAAGCGGTTGCTCGCCGATAACCACTCCGGCTGCATGAACACCCGGATTTCTTAACAAACCTTCAAGAACAGGCGCAAACTCCATGATCTTCTGAAAATCTTCATCCTCCTCTATTGCTTTCCTGAAATCCGGTGAAGTCTCAAAAGCCTTAGGAAGAGTCATTTTAAGATCTTCAGGAACAAGTTTCGAAAGTGCATTACATTTTGCATATGGAATGTCTAAAATCTTGCCCACATCGCGTATAACTGTTTTAGCTCCAAGCGAACCAAAAGTAATAATCTGTGCAACATGATCCGCACCATACTTGTTCTTAACATAATCAATCACTTCTCCACGTCTGGTCTGACAGAAATCAATATCAAAATCAGGAGGACTCACACGGTCGGGATTCAAAAACCGTTCAAAAATCAGATTATATTTAAGGGGGTCAATAGAAATAATTCCCAATGCATATGCTACAATACTTCCTCCTCCTGAACCACGCCCAGGTCCAACCGGTATATCCTGATCCAACGCATATTTAATAAAATCGGCAACAACAAGAAAGTAACTGACAAAACCGGTCTTTTTTATAATTTTAAATTCATGATTAAAACGATCCAGTATCTCCTGTTCACGCTCATCTTTCGGATTACCCGGATCTTCAACATTATAAAGCTTTTTTATCCCGGCAAAAGCCAGCTTCTGAAAATATTCATCTTCTGTCATTCCTTCCGGAATATCAGGAGGAGGAAAATGCAGATTCTTTGCTTCAAGATACATTGGTATTTCCACATTACAACGATCCGCAATCTCCATTGTGATATCAACAACCCCGGGAAATTCTTTAAAAGTTTCAGACATCTCTTCATAGGATTTGACATAGAACTGATCAGAGCTGTATCTCATGCGGTTTTCATCTGACAGCAATTTGCCGGTCTGAATACACAAAAGTGCATCATGAGCCTTGGCATGCTCTTTTTTTAAATAATGAGCATCATTTGTGGCAACCATTCTTAAACCGGTCTTGGCTGCAATTTCAGGCATCATTGAGTTTACAAGACGCTGCTCCTTCAGATTATGATCCATTATTTCAAGAAAAAAATTATCTTTGCCGAAAATATCTCTATATTCAATAGCTGCTGCAAGTGCTTTCTCTTTGTCTTCTCTTGCCAAATGATAAGATACCTCCCCCTGAAGACATCCTGAAAGAGCTATAATTCCCTTGTGATGTTTTCTCAAAAGCTCTTTATCAATTCGCGGCTTATAATAAAAACCTTCCATATTCGCAACTGAAATCATCTGAACAAGATTCTGATACCCTTCAAAATTCTCCGCAAGAAGTACTAAATGATGATTAACCCCCTCAGGCCCTTTGTTAATCCGATCTTTACGACTACCAACTGTCAAATATGCCTCACACCCAATAATCGGTTTAATGCCTGCCTCTTTTAACTGCTTATAAAAGTCTATTATACCATACATAACTCCATGATCTGTAATAGCCATAGCAGGCATCTTAAGCTCTTTAGCCCTTATGACCAGATCCGGTATCTTATTGGCTCCATCCAATAAGCTGTATGCTGTATGTAAATGTAAATGTACAAAGTTCTTATTCATAAATTCTATATCCTAACTCATCCAAAACCAGCTCCTTAAATATCAAAATTATTTTTATTGTTTTTTTCTATAAAAAGTATATAATTAATCTATAATTTTTCAAGAAAAATAGCAAACATCATCAATATTAATTAAGGATAAAAAACATTATGCAAAACTTCTCAGAAAAACAAATTGAGTCTTATATTGAAAATTCACTACAGGCAATAACAATGCTTCTTGAAAAAATAGATTTAATTAAAAATGCTGGAGAGATGATATCATATGCACTCAAATCGGGCAATAAAATAATCACTGCCGGTAACGGAGGAAGTGCAGCAGAAGCTATGCATCTTTCAGAAGAGTTAATCGGGCGTTACAAATACGATAGAAAGTCACTTGCAGCAATTTGTCTTAATGCGGACTGTACAGCTATAACATGCATCGCAAACGACTATGATTTTGAAAGCATATATTCCAGACAGATAGAAGGCTTGGGACAAAAAGGTGATATCTTTGTTGCATTTTCATCAAGCGGAAATTCCAAAAATCTTATCAAAGCAGTAAAGGCGGCAAAATCCGCAGACATGAAGATAATCTCTCTGCTTGGGAAAGACGGAGGACAACTAAAGGGTATGGGAGATTGTGACATTGTTGTTCCTGCTCAAAATACTGAAAATGTGCAGGAAGCCCACCAGGTCATCCTGCACCTCCTGCTGGAAATTGTCGAATCGAAACTTTAAAATTGCCTCTAGGCTATTGGATATTCCTTTAGCATGTAAGCACCCGACACCCACCGTTAATCGCAAGTGCTCCTCCCCTGTTTACCATCAAACATTATCTTTTTTTGACGCATGACGTATGACGCCAGACGCATGACAAACCAAGATGCCGATGGGAATATCGGCACACCAAAAATTACTTTCCCCTTGTAGATCCAAAGTGCTCCTCCCCTGTTTAGGGGAGGTGTCCGAGGTACGAGGACGGAGGGGTAATTCTTCTTTCATCATTGGATGTTGAACGTTCGATGTT
>CAYTUX010000046.1:0-2694 GCA_964441455.1 uncultured Victivallales bacterium
TCATTCCTATATTTTAGGTGTCATACATTATGAGGCAACCATAAAGTTATGTTCTTAATATAAATACTGTTTCGGTGTCTTTTTTTATGAGGAAGATCGTTACCAACTGGTTAATAATTGTTTTGTTGACATTGCATGTGTTTTTATCTATTCTACCAGAATAATAATAGTTTTACAGAGGTATTCCATGGAAGTAAATATTTTAGAAAATCGTCCGGCGGGTTATGCATATTTTGTTGATAGGTTTGAATTAGAAAGTATGCCCCATTGGCATATTTCATATGTGTCGCTATCCGGTTCCCATAAGTCTAAGGTTCATGATGGTGTGACAGAAGATATATATCCTGTAAGATATTGGCCGGGGGATGGGATTGGCGACCATCTTGAGTTTGCACTTAAATATGATGGGGTAAGTCTAGGGTTGTTAAGTTTGATTTTTGCGAATATTTCCACGGATAGTGTAATTGAATACATTAAATCCAAACCAATAGGTAAATATTCCAGAAGAATCTGGTTTTTCTATGAATTTCTGACCGGTAATAAACTACCTGTTGATAATATTACTTCAGGAAACTATATTGAGGCATTGGAGTCTAAAAAGTATTACACAGTAGCAAATGGTAATAAATCTTTGCGACATAGAATTGTTGATAATCTCCTTGGAACAAAAAAGTTTTGTCCTGTTGTCAGACGGACAAAAAAACTTAGTGAAAAGGATTCATCGGATTTACGGATAAAGTGTCAGGATATTGTTACTGCATATCCGAAAGAGCTTCTTCGACGAGCATTGGGCTATCTATATAATAAAGAAACAAAGTCATCCTTTGAGATCGAGCATATAAAATCTGATGCCTCACGGACAGAAAAATTTATCAGTTCTCTGAAACTTGCTGAAACAGAAGATTTTTGTGAAAAGGAAAAGTTATTAGAACTTCAGAACCGTATTGTTGATTCAAGATTCAGAGATAATGATTATCGTACAAGTCAGAATTATGTTGGTCAGACAGTGTCCTATCAAAGAGAGGTCATCCATTTTGTCTGTCCAAAACCAAATGATCTACCAAACCTTATGGAAGGGTTGATTGATTCTCATAAAAGGATGAAGGCAGGCGACGTATCTCCGGTTATTCACGCTTCAATAATATCATATGGCTTTGTGTTCCTGCATCCGTTTGTGGATGGAAACGGACGAATTCATAGATTTTTAATCCATAATATTCTTGCGTTGCGTAAAGTAGTGCCATCTGGACTTATGTTTCCTGTTTCGGCTGTTATGCAGAAAAATCCTTTGGATTATGATAGATCACTGGAAGCTTTTTCTCGTCCATTGGTTCAACTCACTGACTATCAGCTGGATGAGTTAGGGCAGATGAAAGTGAATAATGATACAGCATGTTGGTATCAGTATATGGATATGACATTTCAGGCAGAAGCTCTGTTTGAATTTTTGAATAAAACTATTGAAGAAGAACTTGTGGAAGAACTCAACTTTTTAGCTGCTTATGACAAAACGAAGAAAGCGGTTCAGTATATAATTGATATGCCTGATCGCCTGATTGATCTGTTTATTCAACTATCTCTGCAGAATAATGGTCATCTTTCTGAAAGGAAAAGGTCGGCTTATTTTGATTTTCTGACTGATGATGAATTTGAACTTATGGAAAAGACAATTAAAGATGGTTATTACAGTGCTGATCTTTAATATTTTGTCACGAAAATGTGACAGGATTTGTTTTTGTTTGTGTTTTAAAGACTAAAGTTATCAGCCTTACATGTCTTGCTTTTTCGGTTAAAATATAGAATATGCATTTTGTTTAAGATAATTATAGTTTTCAATTGTAGTTTTTTAGAGACTGCATTGCTTCTTTGCAGCTACAGTACCAGCATCTCATAAAATATACGGGATGGCTCAAATTATGAGAAGAATCACTTATTAATAATGAAGATAAATATAGAACAATTGGATAATGAATTTTTGGGGGATAAGCCGTGTGTGTTTATTCATTCTCATACTATGCTTACGGATATTGAACCTGATTTCTGGTTGTCTTTACGCCGAGAGTTTAATCGTCTTGGTTATGAGCTTTTACTTTCCGGACCGGTTCACTGTGAGACGGATTTTGATGTTCCTTATATTTACATTCCCACAAAGCTTGAGTATTACAGTTCCATTCCTGACGTTTTTTTTGCTGATGATGATATGCCTTTTGAGGTTTATTTAAAAAGAGAAGATGAATATTATGGCGTGGGTGACGAAGAGGAACGTTCTCATGGTATTGGTATTATTTCTTCAGTGTTTGATTCATTACTTGATTCTCTGAATATTGCCTTTGTTCTGGTTGGTAATGGTAATCATGCTGTTGATATGATTCTTTTGGATAAGGTGAAAGAGCGTGGAATAAATCACAAGTTTTTTGAGCGTGGTCCTTTTCCCGGGATGTGGCATTTGGATGAGAAAGGTATGACGGCAGGTACTGATGCTGCTAAAAGGTCAGATTGCGCATGGTTTGATGATCCTAAATGGATTCAGATTTTTAAAAATTATGAGGAGTGTTATAAGAGACAAAAGAAGAGCTGGTGGAATCAGCCGGATACCAAAAGTGATGTTAGAAAGCTTTTTAATATTCCGGACGAAAAAAAGATTATTCTTTTTGCAAATCAGCTTGATAATGATACGTCCAATTTTCTTTATGC
>CAYTUX010000047.1:0-21016 GCA_964441455.1 uncultured Victivallales bacterium
CCACTTTCTGCTACCTTATAAAGTGGTAGCGGGGTCGTCACTAATAATGAATTAATTTACCATGCATTTCATACATGGCTATTAATATTAAACCACTTCGTGGTTTTCAGACTACGAAGTAGTCTAATTTGATTAGCCCCGTATGCAATACGGGGTTAGTTACAATATAAATCCCCGACCCTAAAGGGGTCGAACAAAAGAAAACACCCACAATTAATTTATGAAGAACCTGATTTTTTAAACCTCGTTTCCAAAAAAACGAGGTTTTTTTGTGTTATTAACTTTTTAACATTGTAATAATACAATGATATAATATAAAATTGTGCAAAACAAAAACAAGGAAGTCTTAAATTATGAAAAAAATCACACCATGTCGTGATGCCTGGAAAGGCACAATGACAGACAGAGAACGCTTTAACAATCAGATGCACTACAAAAACATTGATAGATGTTTTAACATGGAGTTTGGTTGGTGGCAGGAAAATTTTGATCTTTGGAAAATCTTCAAAGATAATAATATCACATCAAATGAAGAAGGTGATATCTTTTTCAACTTCGATAAAATCACTCAGGTTAGCGGCAATCATTTTATGTCCCCAGCCTTTAAACACAGAGTTATTGAAGAAAACGAAACAAGTAAGATAATTATGAATTCGGAAGGATTACTTGCTGAAATTCCTAAGGATGGTCATGATACTATTCCTCACTATATAAAAGCCACAGTATGTACGCCGGAAGACTGGAAAAAGGTTAAGGAAGAGCGGTTCATCGTTGGTGACCCTAAAAGACTTCCGGACATTGAAGCTCTTAAAAAAATCCATACTGATGACCGAGATTATCCTCTGGGCGTAGGATGCGGATCTTTAATGGGAAAAATACGAGATATGCTGACTTTTGAAGGAATCGCATTTGCAATTTATGACTATCCTGAAATGCTTGAAGATATGGTTGAAACATGCTGCCGGATTATTGAAGCAAACCTCGATGCAATACTCCCCCATTTTAAATTTGATTTTGCTTCAGGATGGGAAGATATCTGCTACAAGAGCGGACCAATAGTAACTTTAGATTTCTTTACAGATGTTGTTGTGCCGCGCTACAAAAGAATTGGCAAAAAGCTTAAAGCTCACGGGATTGATCTCTGGTATATAGACTGTGACGGCGATGTTCGCCCCCTAATTCCGGGGTTCTTAGAAGCAGGAATAAACTGTATGTTCCCATACGAAGTCAACTCATGTGTTTTTGCCGGAGATCTACTGGATGAATATGGTAAGGATCTAAGAATTATGGGAGGAGTTGATAAACTTGAGATGATTAAAGGCAAAGATGCCATAAAAGCATATCTTGAAAGACTTGCCCCATATGTTGAACGAGGCGGTTATATACCTTTCTGCGATCATCGCTGTCCTCCGGATGTAAAAGAAGAAGACTACATATATTATCTGGATCTCAAAGAACAAATGTTCGGTCAAATATAATGCAAGGGCGAAACGCATATCGCCCAAAATAATAACAGCACAAATAAATTATTTATGTAGAGACGTGATTTATCACGTCTCTTACAAACAGATGATCACATCAGCAATCTTTCCAAGAGAAAATGTTCAGACTCCGGAGATCATATCTTATACCGCTGACCTGCTGAAATTTAAACTTCCGGACGGGCGTATTGCAACAATAAATCAGAGAAACCTTATATCAATCAACTGATCTGTCTGTTGCTTTACAATTTAATTTCAAATACTTTTTTTAATACCCAAGCTCATTCCCAAAGATAGTAAACCATAAAATATATACTCCGGATCTGTTGTATAATCCAGAATGGTCGCTGAAAATCCACCGTCATCCAACCAATGGGCTGCAACAAAATCATGCACATTTTTTACATTGCATGGCAAAGGTTGTTCACATATTTTGAATGCACTAACAGCTGTTGCAGTTGAAAGAATATCTGGTATTGACGTAATGCCGGAAACCTTAAATCCTGCTGAAGAATAATGAAGAGTTGAAAGAAACTTAAATGCTTCAACATCCACTTCGTTTGTTATCACATACTTTGAAATAATAAATGATACTGTAGAATTAAGCGTGGAAATTTCTCCTTCATGATTCGGAAAACCTCCATCACTATTACGAAATTTTTCAATACGTGGAATCAGAGGCTGTAGTTCATCAACGCTTTTTCCTAATTCCTGAAGAATATTTAAAAACAAAAATGCATCATAGGAGGTATTTATTGTTGTTAATGAGGGCAAATCGTAGGATTTGGAAAATGTGTGATTTAAAAAAGATAATTTTCTGAAAGCCAAAGGAAGTTTTAAAGCCTTTAATAATAACTCTGATTTTATTAAAGCTGATTTATTGATTAGATCATCGTCGGCAACAATAACAGAATCAAGAAATTTCTTGTGGTTTGAAACCTTTACACCTAGCGCATATGACAAAAGTAATCCAAATGCTGTATAATAGATATCTCCCTCACCTTTTCCATTATTAAACCCCCCGTTAAAAACCTCAAAGCTCTGAACCTTGGATTTTATCAAGTTCTGCGACTCTTCATTAAGCGTTCCAAAACCGTCAATTATTGCTTCAAGATATATTGTTGAAAGTCTTCTCATTCTATGTCAACTAAAATTGTACCGCTAAGCCTGAAAAGCAACCTTTTTAACTCTGTATTTTTGATTGGTTTTAATGAACGAATCACCTGATTTTTATAGTGCTCATAGAATTGAAAAGATTTGTTTCTGACAAAGTCCAAATCAACATATCTGCTGATATTTGACGAAGAATTATCTCTTCTTAAAACCTCAATAATATTTTCATCTGACTTTTCACAGGCAATTGCAAGTAGTAATGATGGGCGAAGAGACTGAAGGTCACCCGATTTTTCAAGATAGAAATCCTCTATATCATCTTTTATCTGATAGGCAATACCAAATGCGTTACTGAAATCTTTGAGATGCTCACATAAATCAATGGATTCTCCGGCATATAAAACACCAAGACTTAAGGCAACTTCAAAGGCTGGTGCTGTCTTCTTTTTAAATATATTAATAACTTTTTCAACAGTTAACTCCGTCGGATTAATAATCCACTCTAACTCTTCTCCCTGACCAACACATAATGTTCTGTGACCATCAGCAGCGACCTTCGTCATTGCACTTTTTATACTCTCATCAATATCTAAAGATGCTATAAGATTATATCCTTCGCCAATCAGAAAGTCTCCTATGTTTAAAGCTGCAGGAACGCCGATACGCTCATGCAAAGTCTGCTGATTATATCTGACTCTATCATCATCTTCAATATCATCATGTATTAAAGATGCCTTGTGAAAACACTCTACAGCAACTGCAATATATTGCAGATTATTAGTAAAAGAAGAAGTAGATATGGCAACGTAGGCTGAAGCTGCAAGACAAGGGCGCCAACGCTTTCCATTTTGCGCAACCCAGTCAATCGCTGTATCAACAACTACTGAATCAGATAAATCAGGTGATTTGATGACATCTCTCAAATTTTCTAAGCTAAACCACTCCTGAACTTGCTTCTCAATATCTTTTGGTTGAAGTTGCCTGATACCAGAAGGTTCATAACATGAAAATGCGGCATTTACAGTCTCAACATCAACAGCTGTATCTTTGCAGCCATCTGTTAAAAGCGGAATTGCAATACCGGGAACAGCATGTTTAACCATGTATGGAAAAATCTTTTCTAAAGCATCAAGGCAGCTGACTCCAATAACAGCATCAACCTGTCCAGTCTCAATCAAGCCGGCTACAACTGTGCCCCCTTCTGCAACAAGAGCTGTTATGCCCAACAACTCTGCCTGTGTCTGCAGTGAACATATTGAACAGTTGCCGCACTTCTCACATATTAAACCATAAATATCTGTTTCTGCAGAACAAACCTCGGAGTCAGCAAGACACTGAGGTAAAATCAGTATTCTTCTCTCATATGGAATAGTTGAAAGAATTGGTCGCCATAACTCATTGTTTAAATAAACTGCAACCAAATCATGTGATTTGCTGGAAAGTCCATACTTTTCGATAATTTCAACAGCATACTCCTGAAGCTCCTCAAAAGCTAAAGGCGGTGATAAATGCTTTTCTTTAACAAAAGCTATAACATGCTTTTGTATATTCTGCCGTTCTTGTTTTATATCTTCAAAATTCATTATTTTACTTTTTTGGATACGACATTTTCTTTAAATCTTCAGGAGCTTTTAACCAGACAGCATCTTTTCTTGTTTCAACTCCTGTCTGCCACTTTTCCATACTATTTTTATTCATCAGAGCATCACCACTATCGACTGCTCCACCAGCTGCTGTTCCGGCTGTGTTTGTTACTGTAATTAAAACATCACCAACTGTATCTGTTCCAGTTCTTAGAAAGTGACTTCCTGCCTCCTTGAAATCTCCTTTTGCGGTTGACTTTACGGTATTAAACAGTCCCTTTCCTATATTTCCTAATGCATTCCCTGCTCCGGCAACAATGGCAACACCTGTATTCACAGTTGCTCCTCCAGCTTTAAGACCTGCATCACCAACATTTACTACAGGATTAGCAATAGACATAATTCCACGCAGCCCTAGCGAAGTCAGAATATTTCTCATACTCATACTTGGATTGTCAGGAGTACCGTCAACTATTACATCAACCTTACCACTCACGGTCATAAGACTTGCTTTAACAAATAAATACTCCTGCTCTAATGACACATCTACCTTTATATCTAAAATACTCCCTCCTAATGATGTAGCTAGCCCTGTTGGTATAAACTCTTCATAACTTTCTAAATCCAAACCGGTTATTGCAACAACAGCATTAACCGCAGGAATTTTTCCTTCTGAACCAATATTTCCAGCTTCCGCCCAGATTCCAAAATATCCGGAATTTTTCTTCTGAATAATTTCACAAGTACAATCAAGCTTGCTAAGAAGCTCGCCATCAGGTTCTCCATTTAAAAGCAAATCTTTCACATTTACATCAATATTTCTTAAATCAACAAAAACCGGAGGTTCAGAAAGATTATAATCCTTATATGTAATATTCAAATTATCGACACTGATCTTTTTAAGCATAACAGGCTTAGGTACTTTGACAATCTCTTCTTCAACAACATATATCTCATTTGTAACAATCTCAGCAACATCTTCAAAGGCTTCATTCATCATATTTGTGCCGTTAGGAATAACAGCCATAAAGTTATATACATTCTTACTGGGGGAAACAACGTTGATATATGTATCCTTGAAAGTAACACTCTGAATGTAAATCATATCTGAAAACAAAGATCTTAAAGAAATATCAACACTCAAACTTCCAATTGCTATCAAGTTCTCTGTCTCACCCTCTAATGATTCTTTAATAACCAAATTTTTAATCGTAACCTTTCCTCTTAAAAGAGAAATTTCAATCTTTCCCACCGATGCTTCGGTCTCCAATCTTTGAGATAATTGCTGATTTATAATCTTTTTAGCAAAAATATCTAAGGTGAAAGTAAAACCAGCGTAAATAATCACTAATACTGACAAAATTATTAAACAAACTTTTGAACGCCTTTTCATTGTTAACCTTCTTCGCATTTACAAATTTATTATTTGTTCTCTCTGATCAGCTTCTTCAGCTTACTCTTATACATAACTTTTTGCAGAGGTGTCATTCTGTCAACAATAAGAATTCCATTTAAATGGTCATTCTCATGCTGTATTGCATCTGCAAGCAAACCTTCTGCTTTTAAAATCTGACTTTCTCCATTCAAATCAAGATACTGAAGAGTAACTTTTTCTGAACGCGTAATTGATGCTGTTATTCCGGGAACACTCAAACACCCCTCCTTGCAAACACATTCTCCTTCCTGTTCTGTAATCACAGGATTTATAACAATAAGCGGCATTTTAATGTTGTCTTCAGTAAAACGCTCTGTATATTTAAGGCTTTCAGGAGGAGGCAAAATATCAATAACAAACATTGATTCATCTCTGCCGACCTGCTCGGCGGCAAGACCTACCCCTGACTCTTCATACATTGTCTCAACCATATCAATTGCCAACTGTTTAATCTCTTCTGTAACAGCTTTAACTTTTTTTGCTTTTTTTCTTAAAGCACTATTTCCATATGTCAATATTTCGTATTTCATAACAAATTCTCTTATTACTATTTGCAGGCTGAGCCTGCACCCAATTCTTTATAAATAAACGGTATACAGATAAAAAGGTATTATCCCTTCAATGTTTCCTTTCATTTCGGTCATCCAGCTACTAAATCTTAGTAGCTGGATGCCCCTCCCTATTAAAGCTGCAATCTAAAATTAATCTGCAAGATTCACACGGGAACCCAGCCATCAAAAAAAAGTACCGCCGGCGGCATTCCAACGTTTACCATTTACCTTTTACAATTTAAACTTTTTCTGTCCCCGGCATCCGTATTAGAAAACTTTTTGTTTTCATATCTTTCATGCAATTTTTAACAGCACATCCTATTTGGTACAATCAGGTGATGACCAATCTCCATTTTGTTGTACCAATCTTATTGCCGGATCCCCTTCAATATCCAACAGATAAATTCCTGAATTATAATTTACAGTTCTGCCTACAACAATATGTCTTCCATCTGGAGTCCATGAAGGATTCTCATAATCAGCACCATCCTTACTAATAATTATATTATCTCCATTTAAAGGATTATATACCGCAACCTGATAACGCCCTCCAACCCTTGAAATATAAGCAATTTTGCCGTTACTTCCCCAACAAGGTGTAACGTTTTCTGTTCCTTTAAATGATATTCTCTTTGGCTGTCCGCCTGTCGCATTAATAATATAAAGATTTGGTCGACCTGAAGAATCTGAAACATAAACTATTTTTTTGCCATCAGGAGACCATGACGGACTGGCCTCTGAAATATTTGCACTTTTTGTTAATCTCTTTAGTTTTTTTGTGCGGGCATCCATAACATACAACTCAGGATTGCCGTCTTTTGATAGAACAACTGCAATCTTGCTGCCATCCGGTGAATATGCTGCTCCACAATTCAAACCGGGATTCGCAATTATACGTTCACGTTTTCTCGTTCCTATATCAATCTTATAAACATCAGGAAAACCATTATGCAGTGATGTGTACAAAATATTATTACCATCATGAGACCACTTAGGTGCATAACAAGATTTTTTATCTGAAGTCACCTTGTACATACGACCTCCATCTAAATCTGAAATATACAAGTCTTTCTTACCGGAAACTGTCCCAATAAAAACAATACGAGAAGTTGCAATACCCGGAACTTTTTTAACAGACTCCACTATCTCATCAACAACTTGATGTGCCAAATCTTCCTCTCCGGAACTTGATGTAAATTTCTTTGAAAAATATATATAACCATTTGCACTGTTTTTTAATGCAATAGCACAACTGTTGCCGTTTTGTTTTCCATACAATAACAAAGAAGAAGTACTGCTGTCAGAAAGCGTAAACCATCCTGATATCTGAATGTTCCGCTTTAAAACACCAATAAATTTCTGACTTCCTTTTACCCCGTCAATCCCCAGTGATGCCTTACCTGAACCTGTCTTTACAATCTCAATGTCTGCTCCTTGAACAAATGTCGTCAAAACCATCAAAAACAAAAAAACTATCTTTCTAATCATAAATTTTCCTTCTTCTTACCGGGCTAGGCCTGCCTCGCCCCTATTTTCAAATTTCCTAAATCCTATCCAATGTCCCAATTCCCAAAAGCTTTAATCCCGATTTTATAACACTTGCAACAATCTTGCAAAGCTTTAAACGACTCTCACGAACACCATCTTCTGCTTTTATAAACGGAAGAGTTTGATAAAAAGTGCTGTAAATTTGTGATAATTCGTAAATATAATCAGCAATAACATTTGGCTTATAGGTTGATGTGGCTAAAAGAACCGCATCAGAAAACCGAACAACCTTCATTGCCAACGCCCTTTCAACAGGCTCTTGAAGCTGTAAATCAAACTCATCCAAATTACTGTCGGGATACATCTCTGCATATTTATCAAGTACACTTGCAATTCGTGCATAGGCATATTGAAGATAAGGTCCCGAGTTCCCATCAAGTGAAAGTGCCTTTTCCCAGGTAAAAGTCACAAGTGACTGGGGATTCTGACTTAAGTCAGCATACTTAACTGCTCCGATACCAACTACCTCTGCAATTTCTCGCATCTTTTCTTCACTCATATCTGAGTGACCCTTAACTAAATCGTATGCTCGGCTCTCTGCTTCATCAAGAAGCTTTTCAAGCTTAATAACATTTCCTTCCCTAGTAGAAAAAGTTGCTTCAGGCAATCTCATCAAACCAAACCATACATGCACAAGTTCAGCTTCGATACCAAGCATAGAACAAATTCTGAAAAACTGTTTGAAATGCAGCTGCTGTCTCTCATCTGTAACATAAATAATCTTTTCCGGATTAAATTCCTCAACTCTGGTCATCACTGTTGCAATATCAGTAGTTGCATAATTTGAAGCACCATCTGTCTTACGAACAATACACAAAGGTAATTTTTCCTCTTCAGGAAACTCAACAACCATTGCCCCTTGACTAATTGAAGTAATTCCTTGTTCATCCATAAGACAAATAATATCTTTGAGCATATCATTGTAATAACTCTCGCCTCGCATCTGATCAAATTCAATATCAAGTCTCTTATAAACTCTATCAAACTCAGATAAACTCAACGATACAAATTTCTTCCACATTGCAAGATTTTCTTCATCACCCCTCTGAAGCTTAACAAGTTCTGCTCGACACTGATTCAGCCAATCTTCATCTTCCTTTGCCCTACCATAACTCTTAACATAAAGACGCTCAAGTTCCTCAATTGGATTCTCTTCCAAAGCCTTTTCATCAAGAAAATTCTTATATCCCATAATAATTATACCAAACTGAGTTCCCCAATCACCAATATGATTGTCTGCAATTACATTATATCCCAAAAACCGGTGAAGACGATCCAATGCATTACCGATAATTGTTGAACGAATATGACCTATATGCATAGGTTTTGCAACATTCGGACTTGAATAGTCAAGAATAACAGTCTTTCCCTCTCCAACTTGAGGTGTTTTGAACTTTTCATCCTTTGATATATCTAAAATATAATCTGCAAGCCAATCTGTCTTAATATAAATATTAATAAATCCGGGACCGGCAATCTCAACCCTCTCAATATATTCAGGAGTCTCAATAACATCAATAACCCCTTGAGAAATCATACGAGGAGATTTACGCAACTCCTTCGCCAAGGACATAGAATTGTTGCACTGATAATCACCAAAATCAGCATTGGACGTGGCGACAACAACAACATCAGAAACATCCAGTTCCGGATACGCAGACTTGAACGACAACTGCATCCATTCATTTAACATATCTTTTAATAACATCAAACTCTCTCAATCAAAATAAAATTTATAAAATCTTTTTTTTAATAACTTGAATAATGATATCAACATTCACCTTAAAAAACAATACCAAATATTCACATCGCCTACTTAATTAATAAACCATAAAATAGTTATCAGCAGAACCCCCTACCCCCCCCCCACATATCTGTACATCAAGTCCATAATGTCCATCAAGTCCATTCCTATTAAAAAAAACATACACCTTAAATTTTCTGTTGAATACTATTTCGGTCAGCGAGGATGCTGACCCTCCATGTTAAAGCTGTAATTTAACATTAATTTGCACTGTTCGCACGGGAGCGACGATGTCCTCATCGTCATGCAAAACCAAATATAAGGAGCGTAGCGATTTCCTTTTAAATACTCCAACGGAGTATATCATAGGTAGCCTAGGTTAAATTTTCCTGCCCACGGAGTGCAGACAATCTAACTCTCTAACATTCTAACTGAATTCCAAATGGCTTTACAAAATAGAACAGCAACAAAACAATCAATCCAAAAAATGAGAAAAACTAAGAAAAAACAATTGACTGTTATTAACAATAATTATATACTTGTACCCCTTAATAAAAATATAACCATTGAAGGGAGTGAATTAAACGTGGTAGTCATCAAAATCAAAAAAGGTGAGTCTATTGAGAAATCTTTAAGAAAACTCAAGAAAACCATGGATCGTGAAGGAACAATGAAAATACTTCGTGCGAATCGTTATTTTGAAAAACCTTCAGAAAAGAAACGCAAGAAGTCAGCCAGAGCTAGAGCTAGAAAAAGAATGCTTTCTTCACAAAATTAATTCCTTGTAAAGCTCCCTACGGGAGCTTTTTTTTTGCTTTAAATAAAACCTTATTTTTGTCAGAAAACCTTAGTTTTCTGGTCTCGGACCCCGACCCTACAAACAACTGCAAATCAATTAGCGTTGTTTAGAGGATCAGCAACTGTAGGGCGGGGCTGCCGAAAACAGCATCCAACCAGAAAAACAAAAAATAATAACCTGCAGAAAACTTTTTGCAAAATATATTTTTAATGTTATACTATTAAACATTATGAAACTTTCAGTATCAACACATTGGAATGCACATCGCCATAACAATGGCTACTCAATGGTTCAGGAAATTCTTGAACTTGGCATCCAAAATATCGAACTTGGTTACAATACCCATCAACATATGATTAACGGTGTCAAAGAGGCCATCCAAAAAGATGGTGTGCAAGTAACAAGCCTGCATAATTTCTGCCCCGTACCAATGGGAACTCAAGGACATCCGGAAGCATTCCTCCTTGGTTCTTCCAGAAAACAGGAAAGACAATCTGCAATCTACCATATAACTAAAACAATAGAGCTTGCTTCAGAATTGAATGCAAAAGCTATTGTTGTTCATACAGCAAGAGTAAAAACACCTTTTGTCTCCACATATGACCTGATCAGACTAATTGAACTTGACAAAAAAAAGAGCAAAAAATACGAAAAAACAAAAGCAAAACTCATAACACGCAGAGAAAAAAGAGCGGAAAAACAGATGAATGTGCTTCTGACCGCACTTGAAACTCTTGTTCCAATACTTGAAAAGCATAAGGTAACAATGGGACTGGAAATCTTACCAACATGGGATGCAATCCCAAGTGAACATGAAATTCCTCAAATCATCGAGCATTGCAAATCAGAATACATCAAAGGATGGTACGATATCGGACATGTGCAGATCAGAGAAAATCTGGGACTTGTAAATCAGAAAAAAATTCTGCCGAAACTATCTCCGCATATAGCAGGATTTCATATACACGATGTAATATATCCAGGACTAGATCACCAAATTCCCGGAACAGGAGAAGTAGACTTTCAGATCTTCAACCCATACATCCAAAATAAAATATTGGTCATTGAACCGGCAACTCAATTCTCTGATAAACAGCTCAAACCGGGAATAGACCACATAAAAAAACAGTGGAACATTGAATAAGTGATTAATTGCATCCCATACAAAGTCGAACCATCGGTTAGCACCTTCAATATTACGAGCTAAACCTGCCAAACCAGGGAAGTTCAAAACCAAGCTTTTAAAAAATCATCCCTGCCTGAACAGAAAATTAAGCGTCCATTAATCGATCTATCTGTTTAAACTAACTTTTTCCGTCTCTCCGCTAGCCGGTTTTCAGGCTGCAGTTGAACTATATTCTGGTTGCAAAGCGAAAGATGGGCTGATATCGCAAGTTGTTGTTTGAGCAAGAATGGCTTTCCAAAACTAAACTGCAACAAAAGTGCCAACCAGAAAAAAAGGTTAAAATTAAAAAGAAACCATTATTTTATTGTAAAAATTACTTTTCTTCCATACAATTCCATTAAATCAATTTTTAGGAAAAAAACTAAATGGACGAAATAAAATTAATACCAAAAGTTGAGCTGAACAATAGAATTAATTCTTTTATAAAAAATATGACGGAGTACGACCCGGAGTGGTCTATTGCTGTCATTATGTCAAAAGTCAATTTATACTACTTCACCGGAACTCTACAAAATGGTGTGCTAATTATACCAAGAGACAAAACCCCAACATTTTTTGTCCATCGAAGTTTTGAGAGAGCGTTGCTTGAATCAGACTTCAATGACATAAGAGACATAACAAGTTTTAGGGATATTCCTTCAAGTTTCTGGACAATAAAGACGGCATATATAGAAACAGAGCGTATTCCACTAGCACACTATGCAAGACTAAATAAATATTCAAATTTTGAGAATGTAAAGTCGGTTGACAATGTTGTTCTTAAAACAAGATCCATAAAAAGCAAATTAGAAATAGATTTTATGAAACATGCAGGAAACATACAGGCTGACATTCTGGAAAATATTGTTCCCTCAATCCTGCGTACAGGTATGACAGAGACAGATCTTGCAAGTCATATGCAACAGGCTTTTCTCCGGCATGGCTGCCATGGTGTCTGCAGAGTTCGCTCTTTTGGTGGCGAACTGTATATGGGGCAAGTCTGTTTTGGAGAGTCTGCGCTATATCCAAATCCATTTAATGGTCCGGGTGGTGTACGAGGATTGTCCCCTGCAGCTCCTTTCTTTGCTTCCCATGAACGGAGATTAAAAGAGATTGATATAATTTCTGCCGATTGCGGGGCAACATTTCATGGCTACCATACTGACAAAACTGTTACATATGCATATGGAGCTCCATTATCAGAAAAAGCAATGGATGCACAAAAAAAATGCTTGGAAATACAACTTGAAGTCAGAGATATGCTCAAACCAGGAGTGGTTGCAGGAGAAGTTTATAATAATATTATTGCAAAACAACCAAAAGATTTTCTTCATTCATTTATGGGAATTGGTCCTTCTCAAGTTAAGTTTATTGGGCATGGCGTTGGACTGGAAATAGACGAATTTCCCGTAATAACATCCAAATGGACTGATGTAATTGAAGAAAATATGGTTATCGCCATTGAACCCAAATCATGGATTGTTAATGAAGGAATGGTGGGAGTAGAAAACACATTTTTGATAACCCCAAATGGTGGCGAATGTATTACCGGAAATGAAAATGCGTTGATTAATAAATTTTGAGATGACATGTAAAATGACAATGAGCTCATTGCCGCTCCCGAGCAAAAAAACAATACTTTAACGCAGCATCGGGAGCGAGACTCGAGTTTACGAGAGAGGCTTTAACCACACACGATCAACAAAAGTGAGGCTGAAGCCTGCAACAAAAAGAAGTGCAGTGACAAAATATAAACAATAGGGTGAAACAATGTATTCAACTGCTAAAGCAGTTTCCTTCATTGAATATTGAAAAATGTGTGCTATATTCTTACAAAAAAAAAGAAAGTAATAAAAATGAATATGAAAAAAATATTAACTATGGCTACAACCGCAACATTGAGCGGAACTGTACTTGCCGGAAATACAATAATTGACAATATTATCAAACAATACTCAAAAATTCATTCAGTTTCGTGCGTTGTCTCAAGAACAATAACTTTCAACGAACTGGAAAATCGACTATTAAGCAGAGTCTATTATGAACGCCCAAATAAACTGCATGTTCAACAAACAGCTCCGCTGAAAAGAAGAATAGTTTGCGATGGAACAAATTTCTTCTATTATATAAAAGGTGATCCAAAAGGCTATTCGCAGCCTGTAGATAAACTTTCTGAAAAACAAATTATCGAATTGCAAAAAATACCTGGCTCACCTGAAGATATATTGTATCGTTTAGTTGACCTGAAACCTGAAAAATTGCCCGGAAATGAAGAGTTCCCAACACAACTTGCATATACAACAACAAATAAACTCAATATTATTATATTCATAGATGATAATAAATTAATTAAAAAAATACATTTCTTTGAAAATAAAAAACTTACAAAACTTACTTCCTCTTATGAATATAACAATTTTATAGAAGCTATACCAGGAGTTTTTGTTCCAACAACTCATATAATGACTGTAAATATTGATGATAAAACAAGAACTGAAAATGCAAAATTTTCTCACTATAAAGCAAATGGTCCAATACCGCAGTCGCTATTTAATGCTAAACCATTTTTTGAAGGTGTTGAATTCGTAGACTCTTTTAAGAAGATTTATGAGGAATAATTTAAAGTTCAGTCGATATGACTATGGACAATTTGGCTCTTATTTCAGCTATGCAGCCGGAACAGTCGTAATACCCGTTGCTCTTGTTGCAATCTCACAACAGCTCGGCTTCTCTTTAGAAAAAGGAGGAATGACTGCCGGTGGTGCATTGCAAATAGCAAGAACAATCTCAATTTTATTTATGATGTTGTTCTGTGGTTTTCTGGGTGGGCAATTTGGCAAGAGAATTACCTTAGGCTACTCTGTCCTTGCAATGGGTATCGGCATCGGACTTTGTGCAATAGCTCCAAATTACTCTATTCTATTTATTGCAATTCTAATTGCTGGTTTTGGTGAAGGTGTTATAGAGGGACTGGCAACTCCTTTTACTCATGACTTGCATGTTCATGAAGAACCAGGCAGATATATTAGCTTTTCTCATGGATTCTGGTCTGTAGGAATTTTTGTTACTGTTCTTTTAACAGGCTGGTTGATGTTCATAGGTATATCATGGCGATATATCGTAGCCGGAGTTGCTGCATTCGGAATTTTTACATCAATGATTTTTCTCTTGCCTGCAAGAAAAAAAACAAACATCCTGTGCATAAAGATATCGTCAAACCTAAAGTTATTATTCAACAAACAAAAGAAATAATAAGAAAACCGAGATTTTGGTTTTTCTTTGCTGCAATGTTTTTTGCCGGTGGTGGAGAATTCTGTTTAACTTTCTGGAGTGCAAGCTATATACAACTAAATCTCAAATTAACAGTTTGGGCCGGCGGCTTAGGTACAGCCATGTTCGCATTTGGAATGTTCTTAAGTAGAACATGTCTGGGATATCTTGTCAGACAAAAACATATAAATATTGTTGTGTTTTATGGAGCTATTCTTGGTATTATTTCATCAATCTTTCTCAAACAAACTAATAATATTTATCTTTTCTTTATAATGCTTACAATATGCGGAATAGCTATTGGCCCATTTTGGCCGAACATTCAAAGCTATGCAACTGTCTGCCTTAATGATAAAGACTCAACAATGGTTTTTATCTTACTCTCCTGTGCCGGTATTCCGGGCTGTGGTGTATTTACTCTCGCAATGGGAATAATAGGCGACAACTACGGATTGGACAAAGCTCTCGTTCTTGTGCCAATATGCTTTGCTGTTATTGCTTTGATTTTTATTATCGACTCGAAAATACAGAAAAATCAACTACCTCCTGAAAATCAAAAATATCAAAACACAGGGTAGCCTCTCCGCTACCAGTCCATCCCGTCCATCTCCGTTCCCCCCCTCCTCCGCTTGGTTCCGCCAAGCACATAATTCCCATCATTCCCATTCCCCTTTCTCCCCCACCTTGCAACCAACCACAAAAAAAGGTCAAAAATAATATAAAAATATATTTGCTTGATTTGATTATCTTTTTAAACTATATTACTTTGTAAATTCAAGCTAATTAAAGAAAGATATAATGAATAAAAGAGATTACTTAAATTTGTTTCAGAATACAGGAGAAATAACAGCTCTCCTAGCAAATAATAATGACATTTCAATGATGATACAGCAGATGACAGAAATGCTTGCTGAACAGTTTTCCGCTAATGTATGTTCTATATATCTCTTAAATGATGAAACTGAAGAATTAATTCTTGATGCAACATATGGACTCAATAAGTCTGCAATAGGAAATGTGAGGCTTAAACTCGGCGAAGGTCTTGTTGGTTTGGTAATGAAAACAGGAAACCCAATTATAGAAAACCATGCAAGCAAAAACCCTAATTTCCAATATATACCCGATATTGGTGAAGAAAAATTTGACTCTTTTATAGCCATTCCAATAATTAGAGGTGCTGAAAAAATTGGTGTGCTTGTACTACAAAGACTTGAAACAAATCACTTTGTCAATGATGATATCATTGCACTAGAAGCTGTCTCAACTCAGCTGGCAAGTATGATAGAAACCGCAAAAATGGTTCTAGAGATAAAACCTAAGGATAATAATACCAAATCTTTGGTTACCACTGAAGAAATGATACTTATTGAAGGTCATTCTGCATCTATGGGAATCGCAAAAGGTACAGCTCTTCTATATGAACAGCTTGCAGTAAACAATAGAAATTATTCACATGATAAAACAGCTCTTTTGAATGGTCAAAAAGCCATTGTAAAACTTCAAAAGGCAGTAAAATTGTCTGTTGAACAAATTGAAACAATGCAGAAAACTCTGCAAAAAAAACTGCCTGAAGCTACAAATCTTATATTTGCTGCTCATCTAATGATGCTCAAAGACTCTTCTTTTACAGGTGCAATGATCAAACTTATTGAAAATGGCTCAAATCTTCAAGATGCCATCAATGAAATTTCTAATAAATTTATCAGAATCTTTGAAAATAGTCCTCATGCTTATATGCGTGAAAAAGCTGAGGATATACAGGATATAACATGGAGACTTGAAAACAATCTTAATTCCGAAACAATGAAAAACAGTCACCGTTATGGAATACAGGACAAAATTATTATTGCTTCAACAATCTACCCTTCCGATGTGGTAAAACTTGTTCTTGAAAAGGCAAAAGGCTTAATTCTCACAGATGGGGGTATAACATCTCATGTATCGATTATTGCAAGATCTCTTAACTTCCCGCTTGTTATATCTAATAATCAGACTCTTAGAAATCTAACAATACAACATATTGTTTTGTTTGATGGTTCAACAGGGGAAATATATATTAACCCTACAAAACAAACCATAGAAACTTTCTCTTCAGAAATAAACAATACTTTTGATTCAGAAAAATTTGCAGACCAGATGCACCCCGAAACTTTCACAAAAGATGGAACAAGAGTACAATTGCATGCAAATATTAATCTTTTAAGAGAACTGAAAACTGCTAAAACACTAAAAGCTGAAGGCATTGGACTATACCGAACAGAATTTCCATTCTTGGTTCGCTCAACATTCCCAACAGAAGATGAACAAATTGAAACATACAGCAAATTAATTAGTGAGTTTAAAGATAAACCGGTTTGCCTTAGAACTCTTGATGTCGGAGGTGATAAGGTTTTGGCATATTATGACCATGGAGATGACGCAAATCCGGAACTGGGACTTAGATCAATTAGATTCTCTTTGAAACATCCAAACATGTTCTCAAAACAGCTAAGTGCAATATTACGTGCTGGAGCTGAACAAAAAGACTTAAGCATAATGTTTCCTATGATTTCAAGTTTAGATGAACTGGATCAGGCTATTGCTCTTCTAGACGAGGTAAAGAAAAAATTATTTAAACAAAATGTAAAATTCTGCAGTAAACCAAAGCTGGGGATTATGATTGAACTGCCGGCTGTTCTTAATATAATTGATGCACTTGCCGAAATGGTGGACTTCTTCTGTATAGGCACTAATGATTTTGTCCAGTATATGCTTGCGGTAGATAGAGGAAATGAAAAAATTTCGGATTACTACTGCCCTCACCACCCCGCTGTACTTAGAGCTCTTAAGCAAGTTGTGGAAAATGGCAATAAACATAAAACTGATATATCAATTTGTGGAGAAATGGCTCATCTAACTAAGTATATTCCATTCCTCATCGGCATCGGAATTAGAAAAATTAGTTTAGACCCCCAGTATATGCCGACAGTTCAAAAATTTATATCAAATATTACAATTGAAGAAGCTGAAAAAAATGCAATGGAAATACTCTCAAAAGACAGAATCTCAGAAATCGCTAAATTACTTTAACAATTGAAAATTGCGAAATGAAAAGGAGAGGATTTTTCTCGCACAAAGAACGCCTTGAAAAAAAATATTTGTCTAATACTCACAAGCTTCCAGGTGGACCATTCGGTAAACGATTACACTTCGTTCCATTGCTTTCAAAAGCTTTAACCTAACTCCCGCTGGTCGTGTGCAAGTGTTCGGGAGCAATAACGTCCTCGTTATCATACAAACATAAACAATCAAGAGCGTAGTGACTTCCAACATTCCTAATCGATTAAAGCCTTCGGAAAAATATCATCATTCTTAGCTCTTAAAAAGTATTACGTAATAAGAACTAAAACGGTAGCACTCCATGCCTGCGAAAATCCCCCGGTGACAAACCAATCTCATTTTTAAAGGCTCTAGCAAAATGAGATCCCGCCTCGTTGCCAACTTTAACAGCAATATCCTTAATCGGCAGATCTGTCTCTTTTAGCAACATGCACGCATCTCTCATCTTTATGTTGGTAATTAATTTATATGGCGAAATCTTTATCTCTTTTGCAAATACACGACTTAAATGCTCCTGAGATATATGTAAATCATCGGCAAGCATGGCGACATTGTAGGGTAAACTGATGTTCTTCTCAATCAGTTTATATGCTTTTCTTATAATCTTTGCATTAGTACTATCACTCTTGTCAACAGAAGCAATATCAATCAAAGAACATAGTAAACTGTTTACAAGAATAATACTTTCTCCTGTGCTGATCTCAATAATCTGCTCACCATCACTCTGAAATCTCAATAGCTTCTGAATTATGTGGGAATTATTGCTGAGATTATAAACATGCCCATACTCATTTATTATACTTTTAGTCTGCATACTACGGTCAACAAATACAAAATACAAAAACATCCAGCCTTCTTTGTTCTCTTCCGGAAGATAGTATGTAATATTAGGATCTGAAACATCAACCAATAATGCATGTTTCTCTCCAATTGTATAATTCATATCACCTACTCTTAAACCTCCAAATCCCTTCAATGAATATTGAAAAACATAACTGTTCTTCTCACTTGTCCTGTTTTTACCATGATTATAATACATACAATGACTTCTGGTATATGAACAGGCTACACAAACTGAATTGGGAAGATTATCTAACTTTTTTATACTATAAAAACGAGTTTCCCATATAAGTCTCTCTTTTTGTTTTAAATCGGCTCTCATAATCAGATTTTGGCTCCTGTTTTATTTTGACTTTTATAATACTTAAATATTATAGTACTCAAAAATGTTTTAAACAAGAACAAAATAATCATAAAAAGTACACAAGGAGTTACAAAATGGCAAAAGTAGTGTTTATCGGTGCAGGTAGTTATGGCTTTACTAGAAAAGTCTTTAAAGACCTGATGACATTCGATTTGATGGATGGAGCAGAGATTGCTTTAGTAGATATCAGTCAGGAACGTCTTGATATGGCAAATGTCGCATGTTCAAAGATCCTTAAGGAAGGTAATTTCAACGCAACTATAACAGCATCAAAAGACCGTAGAGAAGTTTTAAAAAATGCCGATGCTATCATTATCACAATTCTACAGGGTGACACATCTGTATGGCAACATGACATTCTTATTCCAAAAAAATATGGCGTTGATATCAATGTCGGTGACACTCGTGGTGTTGCCGGTATATTCAGAGCTCTTAGAACTATTCCGGTAATGCTTGACATCTGTAAGGATATGGAAGAGTTGTGTCCAAAAGCCCTAGTACTAAACTACACAAATCCAATGGCTATTCTTTGTCATGCAGTGCAAAGAACTAGCAGTATGAATTTTACAGGTCTATGTCACAGTGTGCAGGGAACCGCACATATGCTTGCAAAATGGGCTGATGTTCCTGTAAATGAACTTGACTATACATGTGCCGGGCTGAATCACCTCTCATGGTATACAAAACTGGAACACAAAGGCAAAGATATTTATCCTATCCTGCGAGATAAAGTAAACAATAATGATGAAATTTATAAAGAAGAAATTGTACGTAACGAAATGTTTAAAGCTTTTGACTACTATGTAACTGAATCAAGCGGCCATAATTCAGAATATTCATGGTGGTTTAGAAAACGCCCGGATCTGATTGAAAAATATTGCAAGGACGGTACAGGATGGAACCCCGGAGAATTTGCATATATTCTTAATGAATACAAAAAACGTGATGATAACTGGAAAGATGATTTTAATAAATGGTTGAACAACTCTGACTGGGATGATGCTGAAAAAAAAGAAAAAATGTTAGAAAGATCAGAAGAATATGCTTCGTATATTATCAATGCATACCTAGGCGGAGAACAATTTAAATTTAACGGCAATGTTAAAAATACCGGACTTATAACAAATCTACCAAATGGTTGTTGCGTTGAAGTTCCTGTTCTGGCTACTAGAGGATCTTTAGAACCTATATACGTCGGCGAAATTCCAATAACGGCACTACCTCTGACAAATCTCACTGCAATAACAGAACAAATGGCTGTTGAAGCATCTCTTACTGGTAACCCTAAATTGGTATACCAGGCAATTGCTCAAGATCCTCTTACAGCAGCTGTACTATCACTCGAAGAGATAAAAACTATGGTTAATGAAATGCTCGAAGCAAACAAAGATTTTCTTCCTCAGTTCAAAACTCTAAAGTTCTAACCCATAGTATTCAATCCATAAAAATTATAAATAAATCAAAAGACCCTAATCAAAATTATTTAGGGTCTTTTTTTAAATAGGGACACACCTAAATTATTATAAATCCCAAAATTTTAAAAAATTATGGCAGTTCAGTAGTAAATAAGGTAAAAATTCATTGAACAAAACAAAAACATATCTATAAAGACAGCAGCCTTAACTCATTTTATATTTTAGTCTCTTAAAAGACCTTAATAATCTGTTTTTTAACTAAATTTGAGCAAGCTCCGCCCTAGTATTACGTTTTTGTTAAATTTATAAGATTTTGCTAAGCAATTATTTGCTACTTAGGCGGTCGAACAACGTCAACTTGGAGTGCACGAACGGTACATAATCCTCCAAAATCAACTTTTTTCATCTTTCGACTGCCGGATTCTCTCTTTTCAGAAAAATGCTCTCTGAATTTGTCAAACATTGACTCGCAAAAGTCTTTGTCTCCGAAGACAAGCCCATCAGTCATGCAACGAACTCTGCAATGCATTGAATCAGAGAGACTTAATCGTCCTCTTTTTTCAAGAACTTCTTCAATATGCTCTTTACTGAAACCACGCTTAATCACAT
>CAYTUX010000048.1:0-13111 GCA_964441455.1 uncultured Victivallales bacterium
GATAATTCTTAATCTCCCAAACTGACTGATATTATTGATGGTTATGAAATATTTTGCAATTTTAACAAAAAAAAGGTGCGGAAAATGAAAGTGACCCCTGTTATATAGTTTTGAGTTAAAAAACTATATAAAGAAAGTCACATTAATGCATTGTCTGCATTAATCACAGCTACTAACAGATCATAAAAACAATCCTATATCAAACTCCAATGTAAAGTTAATAGCTGGGCAACCCTCCCGAACTACTTTCTAATGCTGGATTTGCAGACGGGAGGGACAGCGTCCTCGCTGTCCGCAAAAATCTAAAACATGGGACACTTGAACTTCCGCTGGATCAAGATATCTCAAGTTTGTCTGCAAAAAAAAATAAGAAAGCTTTTTAATTAATATTTTTTCGGTAGTTTATGCCAAGATAATCAAGATGCTTGAGTATGTTTGGCAGTCTTGATTTGAAATCTTCATAATCACTGCAGCTTTGATCCAACCAGAGTTTTTCTGCAATTGCGAATGCTCTGGGATATGACATATATTGGAGCTGTTCTACCGTCGGCATATATTCAGTCCATAGATTTGCCTGTCCGCCGAGAATGTGCTTATGCTTGTCTTCACACAATTCCGGAGGAATTGGATTGAATGCATAAACCTGCTCCAAAGGCAGGAATCCGCCTATCGCAGGTGGTTCTTCTTCCGGTTTTGCCTGATAATGGTCAAAATAACAGTGAACACTCGGTGACATGACAACATCATTTCCTGAATTTGCTGCAAATGTTGCATCTTTCAGTCCATCATTTCGCCAGACCATTACGGTTGCATTGGGAGCAAGTCCGCCTTCAAGAATTTCATCCCAACCAATCATATTTCGACCTTTTGAGTTCAAATACTTTTCTATATTCTGAATAAACCAGCTTTGAAGCTCAAATTCATCTTTCAGATTATTCTCTTTGATTGCTGCCTGACACTTTGGACACTCTCTCCAACGATCCTTTGGACATTCATCGCCGCCAATATGAATATACTTTGACGGAAATATCTCCAGTACTTCATCAAATACATTTTTAAGAAACTTGAATACATCCGGATTACCTGCACAATAGACATCTTTTTCAATTCCCCAGAAACATCTGACTTCATAAGGTCCACCTGTACAGCCCAAATCGGGATATGCCGCCAGAACTTCCACTGAATGCCCCGGCAATTCAATTTCCGGAACAACTGTAATAAATCGATCCGATGCATACTTTACAATCTCTTTTGCATCTTCCTGTGTATAAAATCCATCATATGGAATGCCGTCCAATGTTTCTCTATCGCCAAGTACAGGTGTTGCTTTGCGTCTTGAAGATATCTCTGTCAGTTCAGGATATTTCTTAATTTCAATACGCCATCCCTGATCCTCTGTCAAATGCCAATGAAATATATTCATCTTGTTGAATGCCAGCATGTCAATATAACTTTTCACAGCTGAGACGGGAAAGATATGACGAGCGGTGTCAAGATGCATACCTCGCCATGTGAATCGAGGATAATCTGTTATCTCAACACATGGAACTGAAAATTCCTCAAGTTTATTGGAAATGATTTCAGAGGGCATAATCTGCTTTAAGGTTTGAACTGCATAAAACAACCCGTTAAGAGCTTTTGCCTCAATCAAAATATTTGATTCTGTAATTATAAGTTTATACCCTTCTTCGGATTCAAAGGGTAATTCTGAATTTATCTTAAAATTTATGCAGTTTGAGCATTCAACGCATCTACATTCAACCGGGAAATCAGATCTCCTTAGATAGTCGGAAAGATATTGAGCAATTTTTTCAATTCCAGGAAAGGGTTTGTAACAGATTTCTGTATTGCTGTTAAATGTGAAACAGCCCTCTTTAGTTTCTAGATTTACAGGTTGTGGTATTATTGATATTTCTTCGTTCATTATTATCCTTTTTTTAGTTTTTCACTACTTCCATTGCAATTTTTGCCCACTTTTCCAGACGTTGCGGTTCATAACATACAGTACTGATGTCTTTTAAAATAATTTCCAGAGAACAACCGTTTTTGTCGCAGACTTCTCGAGTAGCTTTTAGATGATTTCTGACAAGTTCATCATCAAAATTTGTCATACCAACATGGGCAGGATTTGGCTTCCTGGAAAAAACATAATCTTTTCCTATCTCCTCTGCACCACGCTCTTCATTTGTCCAAGGACTCATTGAAATTTTACGTACATTAGGCAGCATACGCACTTCATCCATTTTTCCATCCAGAGGATCACAGCAGCCATAATATACCAAACCAAATCTTTCACAGATTTTGGTTGTATAGTCAATTTCAAACTCTTTAAACATTGCCGGAGAAACTGTTGAAAACATTTGTGCCAGTCCAAACATCCACATATCTTTTGTACGCGGCTTTTCAGGATTATATCCAGGTGCCGGCAGTTCATCGGTGTAGGCTCCGGTACAGTGTATTAAGGTCTGACAATTGCTTAAAAGTCCCTGCTCTTCAAGCTGATCCAGCATCGTCAAATAACCATTTGTCATTTTATTTAAAATGGCATGCATTAATTCAGGTTTATCTATTATTGTATATAAAGCACCTTCAACTCCCAGCCATGTTGTAAGTGGATCTATAAGAGACAAATATGGTTCAACTCCACCTTTCTTGACCTGAAGTACGTCATCAAAAAGTTCATGTGCAACATCCAGTCTGCGAAATGTCTCTTTTTCATCATGTGTAACTACAGGTGTCTTTATCTTTTTCAAGTCTGACTCATCTGTAAACTGATTCTTATACATATGTCCAACGACAGCATTAGTCTCATCTCCAACTGCAGTTTGTTCATCAATTTTAATACCAAAACCACTGTTATGAATTGCCATATGTACTTTAATATACGGTTCAACAACCATATCTACCGGAAAGTGTTTCCACTGATAGATAACTTTTCTAAGCCGGAGTTCGTAATCTCTGCATTCAGAATCTGAACATCTTAGTGTAAGTTCATCATTAACATTCATCTCGTTCCAGCAGACCTGATCAATCATGACCATCGGACGTGTATCTCTTAACCCATTCAGCTCCCGCCACATCTGACGCTTCTTCTCCTGTATTGACAGTGATGCAATTTCTGCAACTTCTGCAGCTAATTCTCGTATAATATTTTTATCTTTATTTGTCATTGTCAATGCCTCTCTATTTTAAAGAATTTAATGAAATTTTCAGCAAGCGAATCTACAAGACAATACATAACAGGTATTATAACCAATGTCAATACAGTTGAAACCGCTAAACCAAAAATTACAGCAACAGCCATTGGCGCCCACCACTGACTTTGCTCACTTCCTTTTATCAGAGTTGGTATTTTAGTGTGAAAATTCAAACTATAACCTATTGCTAAAGGAATCATCCCCAAAATTGTTGTTGTTGCGGTTAGCAGAACCGGCCTTAGACGTAAACGACCTGCTTGTATAACAGCATCAATTCTGTTCATATTGCTTTGATGCTGTTGTATGCAGTCTATTAATACAATTGCGTTATTCACAACAATTCCGGCAAGACTAATCACTCCGACACCTGTCATAATTACACCAAACTTGAAATTGCAAATCAACAATCCCCACATAACCCCTATCATGGAAAGCAGAACTGTAATAAGAATAACAAACGGAATAAGTATTGAATTGAACTGGATAACAAGAATTATCAGTATTACACCAAGAGCAATAAAGAATGCTCTACCCAAAAAACTGCCGGCCTCATTCATGTCTTCATTATCCCCTGCAAAATTTATGCTGTATCCATTAGGTATACTGAAATCTTCTAATTTTCTGCGTATATCAATAAGAATTTTATCAACACCTCTTGCCTGATTATTACCTGTTATGGTTATTGTTCTGCTTCGATCTTTTCTGGTAATCTTTCCTTTTCCGGCAGCATAAACAAGTTCGCCAACAGATGTGATAGGTATCGCATCTCCATGCGAATTTGTTATAAAGATCTCATCAAGCAGTCCGGTCTTGCCTCTCATATCATCAGGTAAGCGAACGGTAATGTCATACTGTTCATCACCTACCCTGAATTTTGTGTTATCTGTTCCATAAAAAGATGTGCGAAGCGCCATTCCTATTGCGGCTGTAGAAAGACCAAGCAATGATGCTTTATCTCTGTCAACTCTAAACTGCAACTCAGGTTTGGCAGACTCAAAATCATCCTGCAAGTCTACAAGCCCAGGTATATCTTTGATAATCTGCTTTATTTCATAAGTCATTTTCTGAAGAATATCAAAGTCATCTCCGGATATTTCAATAGATACAGGAGACTCTCGAGGTGGACCTTCGGTCTGTTTATCCACCTTAATCTCTGCTCCCGGAATAACCGGCAGGTCGTTCCTTATCTTATCAAGTGTAATCCACGAAGATTCAACTCTGTCGCCAAATTCTTTAAAATTAACAGTAATCATACCTGCGTATGTTCCGGCTGCACCACCACTCATGCCCCCACCAGAATAACCGGCGTTCGCCACATAGTAGTCAATGTTTTCATACTTTTGAAGCTGAATTTCAATCTTCTTTAGCGCATTGTCTGTAACAGAAAGCTTCGTGCCTTCCGGATATTTAATACTGATCTCAATAAAACGGGGATCGGTGTCAGGAAACAGTTCAACTCCAGCATTAAATCTTATAAAGCATGCAGCTGTGAAAATTAAAAACAGGACGGCAAGCACCATAACAATAATCTTGTGTGCAAGTGCTCTTTTAAGCAGACTGATATATCCCCTGACAAATAAACCGGGTTTATCTTTTTTCTGCATATGCCTCTGATTTTTGGGTTTGGCAATAACAAATGAACATACTGCAGGATTTATAACAATTGCCACAAATAGTGATGCAGTTAAAACACATATGAGTGTTTTAGGAAGATAACTCATGAACTCACCCATGATGTCCGGCCAGAAAAGCAGAGGAGAAAAGGCCGCCAGAGTTGTAAGAGTTGATGTCATAACCGGCCATGCAACTTCGCTTGCTCCTAAAAGTGCAGATTGTATCTTCCTTTCTCCTTCACAGTGATGTCTGAAAATGTTTTCAACAATAACAATTGCATTGTCAACCAACATTCCAAGTGCAAGCACTAGAGAAAACAGAACCATACCGTTTAAAGTAATTCCTAATGCATCTAGTACAATAAAGGATATCAGCATTGAAAGTGGAATTGCAACGCCAACGAGAAAGCTGTTGCGCATACCCATAAAAATTAACAAAACCCCAACAACAAGAAGAAATCCAGTCGCCACGCTGTTTTCAAGCTCATAAAGCATGTTTCTGATGTCTGTTGACTGATCTAACGTAACTTTATATTTTATCCCGTTCGGATAAGAATAGTTTTCCAGATATCTGTTAAGCTCATCAATCATCTTCAGTGAGTTTTTGCCGGCTTTTTTAGTTACTGTTAAGGATATACATTGTTCACTATTGATTCTTGAAGTTGAAGACAAATCTTTGTAGCCATCTTCAACTGCAGCAACGTCTGAAAGATTAACTTTCCTTCCTTCAGAAGAGTAAAGCGGAATATCTTTTATTCCGCTAACTGTCTTAAACTCTCCGGGTACTCTAAGCTGAAACTTTCTGTCTGATTCAAGATTACCGGCAGAAACTGTAAGGTTTTCTGACATCAATGCCCCATTAACAGCATCAAGATTTAAATCAAACATGTGCAGTCGAGATAAATCAACGCTTACACGAATTTCTCTCTCCTCAATCCCCAGTATCTCAACTTTCAGCACGCCTGTAATATTCTCAATATCATCTTTGATGTTCTCTGCTATATTGTTAAGCCTTTCTAAAGAGTCATCTCCATAAATTGAGAAACCAAAAACCGGCAAATCTGTGCTAATGTTGAAATCTGTAACAGTCGGCTCCTCTAAATCATCAGGCAGATCCGTACGAATCAGATCAATTCGATCTTTTATACGCTGAATTGCCATATCTATATCCTGTTCCTGTGCAAACTTCATGGTTATCACAGAAACATTCTCCATGGATTGAGACTCAATCTCTTCAACATTATCAAGATGCTGAAACTCTTTCTCCATAGGAATTGTAACAAGATTTTCAACCTCCTGCGGCGCTGCACCGGGAAAAACAGACGTAACAGAAATATAAGGCACTGTGATGTCCGGTGACCCTTCTCTCGGCATATTTATATATGCGCTGATTCCTGCAACAGCAAGAACAAAAATGAAAACTAAAACTGCATTTCTAAATTTTATTGAAAAATTTGTTATCAGCATGACTAGTCCTGTTGTTCCAAGTTGTTGAAATCAAAAGCCTCAACTTTTGTACCATCTGAAACCATCCTCTGACCTTCTGCAATCAATTTGTCTCCAACTTCCAGTCCGCTGCCCACAACTGCCTGGGAGTCCACTATCTGAACAAGACGAACAACATTCCTAACAGCTTCTCCATCTTTTACCGTATAGCCAATGTAGTAACCTTTTTCAACAACCAGGGCTGAAAGTGGAACAACTATTGCATCCTTAAAACTTTTCCTCTTCAATCTCAACCTGACGATAATACCGGGCTTTAAAGTTCCTTGTGAATTATCATAATCCAGCTCAACTTTAAAAGTATTTGTTTTTCTGTCTGCCTGTGGAGCAATAAATGTTACTGTCCCTTTAAACGACTGACCGTCAAGAGCATCAACCGTGAAAGTCAGCTCCTCACCAAGTCTAACAGAAAATATATCTTTTTCAGGAATGTTAACTTCAACTTTTAAAGTTCGTAAATCCTTGATCTCTGCAACAGCATCTCCCGGATTCACATATTCCCCTTTATCAATAAAACGATCCTGAACATAACCTGAAATCGATGACTTCACCTCGCACTGCTCGTATGCAAGATTGGCTAATTCATATGTCCACTTTGCAACCAGCATATCTGTCTCTTTCTCTTCAAGTAAATCTTCCGAAACTGAACCGGTGCTTTTCAATTGCTCCCACCTCTCTAAATCAGATCTGGCCTTTTCATAATGTGCCTTTGCCTGCTCTCGACGAAATTCATATGTCTCTTTCTTTATTGAAATTAGCACGTCTCCTTCTTTAACAAAATCTCCCTTATCAAAATAAACAGAACTGATTTTACCGGACTGTTCAACGGTTTCTGAAACTGTCACAAATGGAGTCATTATACCAATTACAGATACAATATCTTCAATTGTCTGATGCCTGATTTCAATAACAGAAACTTTCTGCATGTTTTCCGGTGCTGTTGCTGCATTATTAATTTTCTCATCTCTCGGTGCCATAAGTAAAGCACTGGCAAGTAAAACTAATAAGACAACAAAAAACATAACAATAAATATAACTATTTTCTTCTTCATAATCTTCTCTCAAATATATTTTATTTGTCAAACAACTCAATACCTACTGCATATTCTAAATCTGCAATGGCTTGATAATATTCATAAACTGCTGTCAGCAAAGTTAATCGCGATGTGCTCAATGATAAGTTTGCATCTGTAAACTCAAGATATGTTCCTAAACCGACCTGATATCTTTTTGATGCAATATTTTGAGCTTCTACCGCCAAATTTAATCCATCAAATGCTGCCTCAATTGCCTTTTTTGAAGCATTCATATCAAGATAAGCCACCTTAACCTGTAAAAGAGCTCTCTTTTTGAAATCATCATAAGCCTTTTCCTGCTTGCGTAGTTCTATGGCTTTCTCTTTAACAAGACCATATGTCAGATTTCCATTCCATATATCCCATTTTGCAACCACACCTGCATTCCAGCTCCATCCCCACTCATCACCATAATAGGCTCCCTCATCACCACGATCGTTGGCTCCTCCATAATTGAAATTCAAAGATATTTCCGGCCACCAGTCACTGCTTGCGGAATCTCTGTCGTATTCACGCAAAATTATTAAACTCTCCATTTCAAGAATATCGGGTCTGTTCAATAGACATTCACTGTTTAAAGTGGTCAGATCCTCTTTTATTGATGGATAATTAGATAATGAGCCAGCTAAATCAAAATCCTGATCATCTAAATCAAGAAGTCGCTTAAATGAGGCTTCAGCAAGGTCATAATTATTGCTTGCCGCAATCAGAAGTGGTTTTGCGTTGCTCACGCTTACTTTGGATCTTAGAAGATCAAACTCCGACGCCGTGCCGGTTTTCAGACGTGCTTCTGAATCATCCCGCAGATCAATTAATTGCTTCAAAGACTCTTCCCTAACTTTGACAACTGCTTTAGAATATAAAACACCATAAAACTCTTTTATAACATCCCTGGTTAACTCTGATATTACTCCTTGAAAGCCGTATTCATAATATACTTTACTCTGGCGTGCTGCTTTTAAAGCTGCTGCAACCTTTCCCCCGGAAAAAAGAAGCTGACTGGCATTAAGATTTACCTGGTAATTATCTGAATTATCAGAAAGTGGATTCTCTTCAAATCTGGTATATCCACCTGATGCAGACAGATGAGGCAAAGCGGCAGATTTTGCCTGCACTACCTTTGTATCTGCAATTTCCAGATCATCCTCTGCTGTTATTACAGAAATATTATTTTCTAAAGCAATTTCAAGACAATCCTTAAGGGTATATTGAACAACCTCGGCTCTCAATGCCGTTCCAATAAAACAAATTAATATTATATACTTCTTCATAATTTAAACTAAAATTTATATGAAACACCTATGGATATAACAGGATAAAACTGCAACCAGGCATAGTGATCTTCAAAATGCTTAATCTCGGATTCCAAAGCTCTATCTAAAACAGATTGTGCATCCGGATCAACGGCATCTGCACTAGCTGTTATATCCATTGAACCCTGATACATAACTCCAATATCAAATGCAAAATGCCAATTGCCGTTTGAACCAACTGCATTACCGTAGCCAAGCCCGAAATACCAACAAAGTTCATCAAAATCGACACCGGCTGTACCTGAAGTAATATCAAAAGGCTCTTTATGCAAAACAATAGTACCTGCTCGGAAATCTCCCGAAAAATCATTGTTATTAAATATAGGACCCGCTGTAACTCTAAAACCTCCTCCAAAAGGATGTACATCACCAAGTATTGAAAATATATTTAAATCAGCTTGCGCCATCATGTCAATATCGCTTTCATGATCTTTATAAACAAAATTATGTTCAAATGGTGTATAGGTTGCACCCAAACGTAAATTCATAAAATCAAAAACACGAACTGTAAAATCAGCTCCTGCACCTAATGTTCCAACTTTTAGTGCCAGACCGGTTGAAGATTCTCTCTCTGCAGAAATTACTGTATTGGAAATCAGCAAAACCACTAAAACTAATTTTAAAAACTTCACTATATTATTTTCTTTCTTTTGGTAAGGTATTAATTTATAATAATCTTGTATTAAAACAAATTCTTTTTTTTTAAACAAGGAATATTCATTATGAAACATGTAAAAAAGCTGAAAATAGTTGTTATGACCATATTATTGTGTGCATTTTTATCCACATTCACATCATGCGGGTCTGAATCAAGTGATTCTCCGGACGAAAATGAATGGACTCTTACAGGACAGGACGAATTTGATGGAGACTCTCTGAACCTGGCATACTGGAATTTTGAGACGGGCAATGGTTATGGTGGAGAAAATACCGGTTGGGGCAATAATGAACTGCAATACTATACCGGCTTTAAAGAAAATTTAAGTGTAAGCGATGGAACCCTGAAAATTACTGCTATAAAAGAAAATTATAATGGATTCAATTACACATCTGCACGTATTCATACTCAAAATAAGTTTTATCAGACTCGTGGAAAGTTTGAGGCAAGAGTCAAAATGCCCGTTGGAAAAGGATTCTGGCCGGCATTCTGGCTTTTACCCCAAAATAGCCCATACGGCGAATGGCCGGCATCCGGTGAAATTGATATATTCGAATCAAAAGGAGCATACCCGAATTGGATATCAGGCTCTATACATTTTGGAGCTCAAAATGATAAAAAATATATTACTTATTCAAAAGATGATCTGTCAAAACCAATTTCTGAATTTCATGTTTATAGTTTAGTCTGGGAGGAAGATGCAATGTACTGGTATGTTGATAATGAATTGTTTGCATGGGAAACCTTCTGGTTCTCTAAAGATAACACCGGAAAATATTATCCGTTCCCTGCACCATTTGATAACCCATTCTACATTATACTTAATCTCGCCGTTGGCGGAACTTTCGATGGCGATCCTGATGAAACAACACAATTCCCCCAAACAATGGAGGTCGACTACGTCAGAGTATATGAGAAAACAAAATAATTATGAATGGCGGATTAGTTAGATAACAGGGCTCTTTAGCCGCAACGGACTCGCCGGCTAGCTTTGCTAGTCCCGCAAGGCGGGATCTGTATCTTCTTTATTTATAACGAATTGGGTGCAACCAGCTGCTAATAATGAAATATAATGTCAAATTTATAGAATAATAATGGCCGTTAGCAGCTGGGCTGCAACTTTTTGCACAACCAAAGAACCACAAAGGAAACAAATAATGAATAACAACATTTTATGTATAGGAGCAGGATATGTCGGAGGTCCGACAATGGCAATGATTGCTTATAAATGTCATGACATCAAAGTAACAATTGTCGATATCAATCAGGAAAGAATAGATGCCTGGAACTCTGATGAGTTGCCGATTTATGAGCCCGAACTAGATGAGATAGTAAAATCAAGAAGAAATAAAAATCTCTTTTTCTCAACAGATATAGAACAAGGCATCATAGATAATGACATTATATTTGTCAGCGTAAACACCCCAACCAAAACATTTGGACACGGTGCAGGATATGCAGCTGATCTTCAATATTGGGAAAAATGTGCCAGACATATCCGAGAAGTTGCTAATTCAGATAAAATAGTCATTGAAAAAAGTACTCTACCTGTAAGAACAGCGGCTGCAATGGCAAGAATTCTGGAACATGGATCCAAAAATACTGTATTCACAGTGCTTTCTAATCCTGAATTTCTTGCAGAAGGTACAGCTGTTGATGATCTGCAGAATCCTGACAGAGTTCTTATTGGCGGAGTCCAAACAGAACAAGGCAAATTTGCAATCGAAAAACTTGCAGCCATATATGCACGATGGGTTGATGATGAAAAAATTCTTAGAACTAACTTGTGGTCAAGTGAACTTTCAAAACTTACAGCTAATGCATTCTTAGCACAAAGAGTAAGCTCAATAAACAGTATATCGGCTCTATGTGAAAAAACAGAAGCTGATGTGTCAGAAGTTGCACACTCAATTGGTGCCGATAAAAGAATTGGTCCAAAATTTCTCAAAGCAAGTATTGGTTTTGGTGGTTCATGTTTCAAAAAGGATATTCTAAACCTTGTATATATCTGCGAAACATACGGTCTGACCGAATGTGCTGAATACTGGAAACAGGTAGTTATAATGAATGAATATCAGGAAAGCAGATTTGTTGCAAGAATGCTAAAAGCAATGTTTAATACAATTGCAGGAAAAAAAATTGCCGTACTTGGTTTTGCTTTTAAAGCAGATACCGGCGATACTCGTGAAAGTCCCGCAATAAAAGTTTGCAAAGAGTTGCTACAGGAAAATGCCGTTATCACAATATCAGATCCTCAAGCTCTGAAAAGTGCAAAAGAAGATCTTGCAAATGTTGAAAATATTGATAATATTATTTTTGAAGATAATCCATACAAAGCAACTGAAGGTGCTCACGCCATTGCCCTGCTTACTGATTGGAGAAGCTATAAAGAACTTGATTTTAATAAAATATACGAAACCATGGAAAAACCTGCATTTTTCTTTGACGGCAGAAACCATATAGACTCACAAATGCTTTATGACATTGGTTTTAATGTATACACAATTGGTCAAACAGAAAAAACTCATATATAAATCGATTCGAAATAATAAATAATATACGTTTTCTTTGAATATTTTTATTTAGGACACACCTAAATAATTATAAATTCCAATATTTCAAAAAATTATAGCATTTCATAAGTAAATAAGTTGAAATTTCATTGAACAAAACAAAAACATACTGCAAAGAACAGCCGCCTTAACTCATTTTATATTTTATTCACTTAAAAGCTTTTAAAGATGTGTTTTTCAACTAAATTTGAGCAAGCTCCGCCCTGATGTAATATTTCTGTTAAATTTATTAGATTTTGCTAAGCAATTTTTTACTTAGGTGGCTGAACTACGTCAATTTGGAGTGCACGAACAGTGCATAATCCTCCAAAATCAACTTTTTTCATTTTTCGACTGCCTGATTCTCTCTTTTTTGAGAAATGATCTCTGAATCTGTCAAACATTGACTCGCAAAAGTCTTTGTCGCCGAAGACAAGCCCATCAGTCATGTATCGAACTCTGCAATGCATTGAATCAGAAATACTTAATCGTCCTCTTTTTTCAAGAACTTCTTCAATATGCTCTTTACTGAAGCCACGTTTAATAACATTTCCTTCATAATCAGTAACTTCTTCTCCCCTTTCAAAGATATGCATTCGGTACCAGGCAGAATATTTACTCCAAGCATTATATAACTGACCTTTCTTTAGATTCAATGGATCAATAAATATCTCCTTTTCTGTATACATGGAAACAGTACGAATGACGTTTGCCATAGCAACTTCATTTCCTCTGTATGCCTCTCCGTAATTGCTGAATTTATAATTCTTTACATCATCAACATAGCCTGCTCTTACCGGGTTTAATTCAATATAAGTTGCCATCATAAATAAAGCATCAGGCATGTCCTGAACAATAACACTCTTAAACCTATTGCCCCAATATGATCCGGATCTCTGATACTTTGCATTATACCACTGCGCATACTTCTGCTTTAAAGTCTTCTGAAACTCTGAAACATTATACATACGCTTCAGATGTTTCAGCTTCAATTCTTTAAATATTTTATCTGCATATTCAATACCATGCCGCTCTTTTCTGTCCTCATATTCACGTTGAACCTCTCGGACATGAAAGTCTCCATATAGACATCTAAGCCTACGCATAAACTCCTGATCATCAATGTATTCATAATCAGTCTGCTCAAGCAGAATATGATAATGATTGTTCATAATTGCATAGGTTAAAACCCTGCAACC
>CAYTUX010000049.1:0-7913 GCA_964441455.1 uncultured Victivallales bacterium
CTCATAAAGAATCTCAGGGATTTCAACTGTATTATCAAGTTCAATCCTGTATTTTGTATCAATATTATTAAAAAATCTGCTTTCGATTGAATCAGGAATAACCCGACAACTGACAGTCGAAAATTTATCTACATAAGATTTCAAGTCAATTACTCCGGTATAAAATACCTTAAAATCAACTTCGTTATCTGCATAATAGAATATGACTTTGATTTCGGTTTGAGCTCCAAGTTCAACCGCATTTCTTAAATAAATGGCTTGGGATTCGATAAACTCGAAAGATTTATCCTCTATTCTTTGACTAATTGCATGATACTTTTCCGACCTGATGTAATTGCTGATTATATCTCGCCAGTTCGTTGGCAAGTAATCAAAGTCTTTGTTTCCTAAAATCTCATTTTCAAATCTTAATCTAAACATTTTTAAAATAATCTGAATACACGGTTAGACAGATTACATCGCAAAGATAAGAAAAAGTTATTTAAGTTTGCAAATTTATTTTATTTTTTTATGCAGTATAATCTTTCTATAATAATTGTGTACTGATCAGAACTGTTATATGTAACGTGTTGCGACCTTTCTACTCTGGCTTTTGGTTTACAAAAAATAAGTCCCCAACTCGTGAGGACTTTTATTAACTAAAAACAACTAAACTATGAAAAAAAAACAACTACACATTTACTTTTCGCTCCATTCCTGCCACTTTCTTACCTGTCAAATCTCTGTAAAATAAGTATGCTTCAAGGTCATCTTTAAAAAACTTTGGTATAAAACGGCTTTTAAATTCAGTCCATTTTAAACTTTTCACAAAGTCGCTATTAAACGATATGTTTCCAAGTCTTAGCATTACTCTGTTTCAAATTCAATAGTATTAACACCATCATAACCTTCGGTTGTCATGTCCTCAGAATCTTTTAGCGAGAATATATACTCTGCTGCTGCGAATACTTCCGCTGCTGTAACCGTATAAGTTCCTGCTGTAATTGCTGATTCCTCAAGTGTTGAAAGTGTGAAGTCAACTCCGTCTTCGTAACAAATAAAGTCTGTAACTACCAGTCCAGTAACCGCTGTTCCGTCAGAATCTTTCGTGACTTTAAACGTGAAGTCGTCGTCAGTTGTAGCAGGTGCTGTTCCAACAATTTCTATACTTACATCGTGCAGACCTGAAAGTGCATCCATAAAATCGACATCAATTGTTGCGAACTTCTCCTTGTATTCAACCGGATTTGTAAGCTCTAAAACAAATGGAATTTTAGCAGCATCGTCTTTGCCTTCTGCCATTTTGATTTTGTTCACAATCACTCTTTTACAAGTGAAGCCTTTGAACTTAGTTCCGTCAGGACTTGTCCCTATTACTTTGCCAGACCCGTCAATTATCACAACATCCATTGCACGACCGTTAAACGAAAATGCATTAACCATATTGTAAACCGGTGGAACAAAATGATATTCAAATTGATAATTCCCTTGTGATGTTGGAATACGTCTCAGTCCGGTTGTAGATTCCAAAACTCCGTCATCCTCAGACTGATCCTCAAAGCCCATTACATCATACAACGGGAATGCTTTGCGTTCCTGAATCAATGCCTGCCAAGTTGCTTCCAACTTCGCATTAGCATAAGTGTCTATCTCTGTGCCGGGTATAAGCAGCATCACTCTTGCGTGTGCTCCTATTAAGTTTAAACAGTCTGAGTTACCCGTGTTTCGCAATTCGTCCAGACCGCATAATTTAACATTATACATAATTACATGATTTTTTAATTAAAAACTCTTCTAAATTTACCTCTAAAACCGCCAAAAAGTCGGCTTGGTTTGCTAAGTATTTTTCAACAAATGTGTGTGGGATGTCGTGCCTGAGTTCAAATACATTTGTATCTTTTGCAATCTGCTTAAATACTTCTTGTTTCAACTCATGCAAAAGTTTGAAGTCATCCGCTTTTGTCATGTTGTTAGGTTTTAAGGCTCGCACAAACAATAGTTGCACACCGTCATAATTCCTGTAAAAACTTTCGGTTGCATCAGGTTGGTTTTCTTTGACTAATAGTAAAGCAGGATATTTCTGTTTACCCACCTTACCTGTCTTGGCTATTTTTTCGACAATCTCAAGCATCGATCCGCCGTAATATTGCAGATTGTCAACCTTGCTTGAAGCGTGTGAAAATATGTCTATTAAAACCCCCATTGATTCAAACGTTTAAATGTGTAAGGAACTTGAAGCTCTGTACCAACAATCGAAAAGCCATAATCTGTAAAGCTTTCAATATGATAGTATATAAAATTATACATACACGCAATCTCGTCTTCCATTAGATTATGAACTTTTGCCATTCTGATTTTCTGATTACGAACCTCCCAAAACTCAGGCTGTTTTACAAGTGTGCCGGAGCCTGAATTTAATAACCAGCTTTCCGCCGCCCAATCATAAAAACTTGCGTAAGCTAACATTGATAATTTACGGTCATTAACAAATCCTTTCCAGTTATATGTGATGCCGTTTACTTCATAATCAGCCCCAAACCATAATTTATATAGGTCAGTTTCTGAGTCTGTCGGGAAGTCGTCTGACAACTCCTTAAACAGCATATAACCCAATGATTCAATTAAGATTTTTTCTGAACTGTTTTTGATTAGCGTAAATACATCGTTCCATTGCTCGTCCATGTCGGGAATAGCAATTAGATTCTGAAAATATGTTTTGTCAATTAACTTCATTTTTTAGCCTTTGTTTCCGCTTTAGCCTTTGTTTTCGCATTTTTGACTACCACTAATTCAGCAACACCTCTACTTAAATAGACAGTTGCTAAAGGCTCAGGGATATTTTTTTCTATCCCCGTAGCCTTAAATCTTATTCGTTTAAATACTTTAGCCATTATTCTGCCGGTTTATTGTAAACTCCTTTATGCAACTTAATCATATAAGTTGTAACCTTCCAATTGCTGTCTTTATCTTTAGAACTTGCGTATATTCGCAGTTGTCTATAACGTAAAGCATCATCAACTTTTGAACCGGTGCTGAATGTAGCAGCAGTTGGTAAAAGATTGTTTACTGTAACAATATCAGTCCAGTCGCTATTTTCAAATATCCTACCTTGTAATTTGATAAATATAGTGTCGTCAGCAGCTCTATTCAAGCTGTCGATTGCTATACCAAAATCAACTACAAACGGATATTCCTTGTTGACGTTAACCGGAGCTGACACCCAGATACTGTCTGTTGCATCGACTGTTGTGTTAACGGTTCGTGAAAAGAAGCTGTCGGACTGTCTCATTGTTTGAGATTCTGCTACTACTGTGAAAAGCAGTAACGCTGATAATATATAAATAAACTTTTTCATTTTTATTACATTTTTAAATTAAACAATTAGTTTCCTGCCGCTGTTATTGTTGCTAAATCAGTTGTGTAATCAGTACACTTGACAATTGCTTTTTTGTCATTTTCTGGTACAACCAAATTCATACGACCTTTAACCTTCAGCGTCACTAAATCTTTACTTCTATCATCTTGTTCTTGATATACGTCAAACTCCATGCCTTCCCATAAATACAACTGTGCTTTTGAAATATCTCCAACAACAATTTGATTATCTCCTGCAAGCTGATTTCCAAGTAACTGAACACCTGAGATATTCATATTCGCACCTAGAGCCCAGTTAAGATTCATATAGTTTCCTATTGCATCTTTTTTTGTTCTCATTTCGTGCAAAATTTGATTTCTCAAAAACGCTAAGTTCGGAGTAAATGAGTTTTTGCCGTCAACTTCAATCTGCAATATCATTGCATTGATTAAGTCTAACAACCAAGCATCATCAACTTTGGGGGCAGCGTCAGCATCAAATGCTGTTGCATAATGTAAAAGTCCGAAAGGCTTATTAGTTTGTCCGTCTCCATTGAGCAAGTGATCATGTGCTTTCAGCATCCAATCTTTTGCAATCAGTCTGTTTACTTGTGTTTGTAAAAAGCCTTTGTCGTAAAGTTGGTCAGTCGAAACTTTAACAAATGCTTTAATTTTCGCAGGTGCTAAAGTCCTTTGAATGAAAGTGTAATTACTTTCGCTTGGTACTGCATTTTCAGCAACCTCAGCAGCGTTATTCGTTGCAGCAAGTTGCTCAATATACATTATAGACCCTCTGTTGTCAGCAGAAACTTGAATTGAGTTCCTTAAAATCTCTAACATAAAAGGCATCCCTTGTGCAAGTTCTGCAATGTAAGGATTCTCAAACTTTGATGTATGACTTGTGAAGTCCGAAGCGTCAATTGCTTTTAATGTGAAACTTGTCCCATCTCCTTTATACCCATCTTTAATCGCCTCGTGGTTTTCGTCAAAAAATGACTTCACACGGCTTTGAATGTTTTTTAACTCAGGCTTTTGGGTTTTTTCGAGTTTCAAACCTTGTTCGATTTGTGCTTTTTTCAGCTCCTCAAGTTTGCCCATTGCCTCATTATTACCACTTTTAACAGCTTCCGAAATCATTGTCTCAATTGTTTCTTTGCCAATAATTAAGCCGTTTTTTTTTGCTTGTGCAAGTGCATCATTTACTACTTGCGTTAATTCTGTATTATCCATTTTTTTAAGAATGTTAATTATTAAATAATTTTCTTAACTCTCTGTAAACATCCTCGCTTGTCAATTTTTCCTGAGTGTTTTGTAACGGCTCATTCTCTGAAGTGTCAATAACGGCTTCGCTTGACTTTGATTCTGATACTTCTATTGTGGGAGTTGCTGTATTACTTCCGATTGGTACAGCAGACCCTTCAATTATTTTTGCTTCTGTGACTGCCCAAAAATATCCAGCATCCTCAATTACTTCTTTATTAGCAACCATCGGATAATATTTATCCCAGTTAGCTTTTTCTTCTTGGTCATATTTTTCTTCTGAGTTGATACATAACGCTATTTTTACATATCGCATACCAACCGAATGATTTTTAACCTTGCCTTGTTTATACTTGTTTGCCATCAGCTCGTTGTCTGTCGGGTCAATCTCGGCATCAAATAACAATACTTCTGTGTCTCCTTCATATTTATATCCAAGTTCCTTCCAGCTCATTACAGTTGTTGATGCTGTGACTTTGTCGGATATTACTTTATCAAACTGATATTTATGTTCTTGAAATAAATACAATCCCTTGCTTTCTTTAACTGATTTTTTCCATAATCCGTTTACGTGCAAATCCATATGACTGTCAACAATATTAGTTGTATTGATTGCAACTTTTACGTTAAACTTTCCGTTTTCAGGAATTTCCGTATCAGACAGATTCTTAACCGTTTCAGTTTTATTCTCTTTTTCAATAAAGAAAACAGTCGGAGTTACATCGGCTTGTTTTAATGTAGCTAATTTTTGCAGCTTTGCGACCTCTTTATTTTCTAATATTTGTTTAAGTGTCATCATTTTTTTACTGGTTTTTTATCATTCAACTTCCGGATCTTCTCCTTGTGAATTTTCTTGATTACTTCTCGCTTGGTTTTGTTCATAATATCTATTTTCTAGTTCGGGTTTTTCGTCAAAACTGTCTGCTGTACGATACTCATTCGCATCAATTACACCATCTCTAAACATACGGCTGATTATTTCCATACTTATTTTCCTATCAGGTTGTAGTGCTGATATTTCGCTATAATCTGCAAATATCCTTTCGTCATCAGGCAAATCAAATATTTTAGTCTCAATGTCAACTAATTTTGCTACATAAGGCATAATTGCATTTCTATAACCTATCATTTCAGCAGTTGCAAAATTATTATAAGTCGACTTTTCCATGTCACCTAAAAGTAATGCCGGCAATTGCAACACCCTACAAATCTGCCTAAACTCTCTTAATTGACTTTCATTCAGCATTAAATCCCTTATGTTCATTCCAATTTGCTGATAACCAACTTGTCCTCCTAATATTGCAATTGGGCTTTTACCTGCTGTTGTACCATACTTTTCATGGAATTTTGCAAGTATTTTTTCTTGACTTTTATCGGTTAATATTGGGACATCGCCCGTGGGGTAAATAATCCCTAAAGCACCCCTGTCGTTTACAATCTTAAAATTACTTTCTGATACGGCTTGTAAAACATTGCCGGATAATAATAATCTTGCAAGTTTTGAAACAGCTCTTTCGTCTGGAGTGTCAACCGAGTTGGTGTCTCTATAATATTCGTATTGCTCAGGTTCGGTTAGTGTAATTCCTGAGTATGTAATTTTCTGTAAGTATTTAGCTCTGAAATCAAAATCCATGCTGTATTGCACGGTGGTCTGATCGCTTGGAAAAACATAAAGTTGACCGTCAATAATCCTAAATCCTGCAGGTGTGACTTTATTAACAATGCTTTCTCCAAACAAAATCAAATTTAACAATATCTGTTTTTCAAAACTTCGTCTATTGTCATACTGATTTGGCTTATTTAATTTTTTGTCAATTGGACTGTTTTCAATATCAATCCATATATCTCCTTTTTTTCTTTGGTGTACTTTTGGAATGTCAAGTGCCTTTTCAATTATAAATTCAACCGGAGCATAAACTTCGGGCAAAGTATTGTACATAGCTTTTGCACCTGAAACATGACCTTTGAATAGCTTTGCAATCGTGTCAATATAACTTACTCCTGTTGATAATACTTGAGTTGATTGTGTAATCTCCTGATGTGGAGTGTACGTATTTTTGCGTCTGAAAAAGTCAAATAAACCCATTAACGAAAATATTTTGCTACAAAGATAGCAATAAATATTTTACATAAACAATTTTTTTTAATAAAATATGACAAAAGTCATGTTTAAAAAGAATTTGCCATTGTCCAAGTCACATATCCTAAAGCGTCCCAAAAGTGATTGAACTTGTCAATAGGACTGTTTAATTGATGACCTTCGATAATTCTATATACATAGTTTTCCTGCTCTTCTCTTACGTCTGTGTCGTCAACTAAATGTAAATCAAAGCTTTTCAGTCTATCTATTCGTTGCTCAATCCGTGGTTTTTTACATTTGATTACTCGAAAACCAAGCCTGTTTAAGTCAATTACAAATCCTGCTTTATTCTTGTCGTATATGTCTGAGCTGTCAGCTACTATAATATCATTACTTGTAATCCCTAACTCTCGCATTACATCAGCAAGAACAGAGCTGTTATCGACAGGAGTATAGAATAGTTTTTCAGCAAATAGTTTTTTACCAAAAATACACATTTTGACAATGCAGGTCGGATCGTTTGTAAACCCAAAATCAAGACCATAAAAGTACTGGTCGTGATATGGCATTTCGCTAATCCATGTTACATTCTTGTAAATCAATCCTTCTTGTGCGGCTCGTTGTCCCAAGCCGTACACTTTCCATCGGTATTCGTCCGCTGTTTTTCGTTTAATATTTTCAGGTGTTGGCTCGTATCCTTCAATAACTTCTTTTAATTGTGGTTTTAAATGCTTGTTATTTTTGTAGGTTGTCCGTGACCAGCATACATCTTTTCGTTTTTCCCAGTCAAATATCCAGTGCTTTGTTCTTGAAGGATTCCAATCGAAAACTGCTAAATGTTCACACCGCATAAACCAACCGTCAATCATATTTTGATGTTCAATTTCTAAAGTTTCGCAACAAAACATAATATCATTTCGCTTTGCTTCCATAGAACTGTCTAATCCTATGAAGTGTATTTTGTTGCCAAATAAGGTGTAAATTGGTGCGACGTTTTCGGAGTAAGTATTTTCAATTTTGTAAACGCCCATAATTTGTAAACATTCCTTAAAATCTGCATACGTCAGTTCCCTGCAACGTTTCAATGTCCGTCTCATTACATATATCTGCAAATCCTTTTCTCTGTTTTTATCGCAAATATAATACAGGAAGTGAAAGGCATCATAAGTTTTGGAACTTCTCGATCCACCTTCATTGCAAAATACGATTTTATTATCGGGTGTTTTTTTACTGGAGTAAA
>CAYTUX010000050.1:0-8638 GCA_964441455.1 uncultured Victivallales bacterium
CCCATCATTCCCATATTTCCCATTCATTCTCCCATTCCTTTTCCTTTTTCCGTCCTTCTCGGTGTTCATCGGTGGCTGATATCTTCCTCTTTCCTCCCAAGCTCAAAAAAATCAGAATTTGCTTGCATATTTACTTCTAAATATATTATATTACATTAATTCTTAAACGAAAACAAAACCTATAAATTTACAGGGAATAATAATGAAAAAATATAGAGTAGCAATTGTAGGGGTTAGCGGGGCTGTAGGGCAGGAATTTCTTAAAGTATTGGATGAACGAAAGTTTCCTGTTGAAGAGCTTGTTCTCTTTGGCAGCACCAGAAGTGCCGGAAACATATACAGCTTTCAGGGAAAAGAGATAACTGTTAAAGAGCTTCTGCATAATGATGACTTTAAAGATATTGATATTGCTTTAACTTCCGCCGGGGGAGATACCTCAAAGAAATTTGCAGAAACAATCACAAAGTACGGCACGGTTATGATTGACAACTCAAGTGCTTTCCGTATGGATGACGATGTGCCCCTTGTTGTACCGGAAGTTAATCCGGAAGCATGCAGAAAAAGACCAAAAAATATTATTGCAAATCCAAATTGTACTACTATTCAGATGGTTGTCACTCTGAAACCAATAGAGAAATTGTCCCACATCAGAAAAGTGCATGTCTCAACATATCAGGCTGCCAGCGGGGCAGGTGCACAAGGTATGGCTGAACTTGAAAATCAGTTTAAGCAGCTTGCTGAAGGTGAAGAACCTACTGTTGAGAAGTTTCAGTATCAGCTTGCTATGAACATTATTCCGCAGGTGGATGTTTTCACTGAGAACGGGTACACCAAGGAGGAGATGAAAATGTTCAATGAAACAAAAAAAATAATGAATTCAGACATTGATGTCAGTGCTACATGTGTCAGAATTCCTGTTATGAGAAATCACTCTGAAGCAATATGGCTGGAAACTGAAAAGGAACTTTCTGTGAAGGAAGTTCAAGATGCTATGGCTGCCGCAAAAGGGATAACTCTCCTTGATGTGCCTGCTGAAAGTAAGTATCCAATGCCGCTGTTCTGCGAAAGCGAAGACGATGTATACGTGGGTAGAATCAGAAAAGATATCTCAAATAAAAATGGATTGACTTACTGGTGCGTAGGGGATCAAATCAAAAAAGGTGCAGCTCTTAATGCTGTGCAGACTGCCGAAGTGCTCGTCAAGACAGACGATATATAAAATTCAACGTATGGGCAGACCTTGTGTCTGCCTTTTTTTTTATCCTTTTCCTTTGCCGTAGTCCGGTTGTCCTCTTCTTCTTTTCTTATCTTCCTCCTCCTCTCCCACGCCCAACTCCCGCGTCGCCTCGCGCGGAGTCCCCCTTGTAGCCGCGTCGCCTCGGCACGGACATCCGTCCCATTTCTTAAACGGAAATCTCAACCCTCCGTCAACTTCAGCCTCTCAATAGCCTCACTGATTATGGGTTCCGATACCTCCCAGGACGTCATTTTATTTATATCATAAAGTAACTGACTTCGTTGCTTGAAAACTTCGGGCTCAGAATTATTCTTTAAACTTGTGTATTGAAAGTGGAGATATTTTTTCCATATTGCAATAATATAAAGTTGTATTGCCCTAACTGCTGTGGTTTCCGTGTTGGCAAATTTGTTTGGTTCCATAAACATAGACGCCGTAAAGGATGTCATCACCTGTTGGTTTTCCTCGTCTTCTTTTAAAAGATCCAGAATGTCTTCGTCATTCTCATGTGCCAAGATTGCCGCATCAATAAATTTGCGGGTTATTGGCGATTGCAAAACCTCGTTTAATATGTAATCTCTTATTAAGGCATGTATTTCTGAATTATCAAAGTTAGTTGCCAAAATTTCGCATATGGCTTTTTCTTCGTTGGGCAAAGGAGATGTTGGCTGTATTGCGTTAAATTGTTTGGGAATTTTCACTGACGGTTTACTTGGCGGGGTATATGCTCCCTGAACTTTAAATTTCAGATCGCTCTGCAGAGCATTTAGCGGAATGTTTAATAAATCTGCAGCTTCCTGACTCATCTTGGCTTTCTGAATTGCACTTGTACTGATATTAATTGTCTCCATTATCTGTCTGGAAACTCTCATTATTCCAACATCGGTAGTGATGTCTTCAATTGTACTTAAATTGTCATACTGAAAACTGACAATTGACATTGCTTCGTCAATTAATTTCTGAAAACCCTGCGCACCATGTTTTAATATGTATGAATCAGGATCTTCTCCCGGTGGAATAACGGCCGCATTTACAGCAATGCCGGCCTTTATAAAAATCCTGGCTGTCTTAATGGTTGCCTGTTTGCCGGCACTATCTGAGTCAAAGACAATTGTTACTGAATCTGTATATCTCTTGAGTTTCGCAGCATGATCTTCTGTAAATGCTGTGCCCTGTGAAGCAATTGCATTCTTGAATCCCGCACTATGACAACGAATTACATCTATCTGACCTTCGCAGATAATTGCCTGCTGCGTGTCCAATATTGCCCGTCTGGATTTGTATAACCCGTAAAGCAGCTTGCTTTTGTAAAAAATTGGTGTCTGGGGCGTGTTAACATATTTTGCCTTCTCTTTTGACCCCGCAAGAACCCTGCCGCTAAAACCAACAACTCTCCCGCGATCATCGTGTATGGAAAACATCAATCTGTTCCTGAAACGATCATAAAAATTATCTGACTTTTCTGATGTGGAAACTAAACCAAGCTTGTCTAAAATTTCTTCGGATATCTTTTTTGATTTTGCCCAATTGATTAAAGTGTCCCACCCCTCGGGAGCATAACCAATCTTAAACTCTTTGGCCATCTCTCCTGTAATTTTCCTGCTCTTAAGATAATCTACAGCCGGCTTGCCCCCTGGTGAACTTAACTGTGAATAATAAAAGTCAGCAACTTGCTTGTTTATGGCAAATAAATCGGTCTTCTCGGCTTCACCTTTCGGACGATATCCTTTGTTGTATTTAATCTCAACACCGGTTTTGTCGGCAAGCATTTTTACTGCTGCCAGAAAATCCATACCTTCGTATTCCATAACAAAAGAAAAAACATTGCCTGCTTTGCCGCACCCAAAACATTTAAATATCTGCATATTTGGATTCACATTAAATGAGGGTGTCTTCTCTTTGTGAAAAGGACAGCAAGCCTTGTATGTAGATCCTGCCTTTGATAGCTGAATATACGAGCTGATAACATCAACTATGTCTGCTCTATTGCGTATCTCGGCAATACACTCTTCTGTTATTCCTGCCATATTCTGATCTCTCTTTTTTTCTCAATTACAAAGCCGCATTCCCTCAATGCGCACATCTATCTAACAGGTATCATTTGCCTCATCTTTTTTTCCCCAACCGCCTCCCCAGATCCAAAGTGCTCCTCCCCTGTTTACCATCATACAAAGTGTTTGTTCCTTCCTACCCACGGAGTGAAACCTAACACTTAACTCGTACCACTTAAAACGTTTTTCAGAGGTGTCCGAGTTTGCGAGGACGGAGGGGTAATCTCTCTTCCTGATGCCCCGACGCAGTCGGTCGGGAATGAGATGATCTGCTGACTGACATGCCCTCACGCAGTTGTTCTCCGGCGGGCTTGTCCCGTCGGGAATGAGATAATGTTCCCGAGCAACTCAGTCGACCTCCTCACGCAGTGAGTGGAGCAGCTCAAGACAAGACTCAACCGCCTTTTTCCGTGAAGATGCATCAGTAATTCTATTAACAAAAGCACTGCCCACAACAACACCGTCAGAATGTTCCGCAATTGGTTTTGCCATCTCCCCGGACGAAATTCCAAATCCGGCAACAATTGGTGCCGGCGAAAGCTTCTTAATTTTTGTAAGCCTATCTTTCAAGTCCGCAGGCAGTTCAGTTCGCGTCCCGGTCACACCTTTAACAGTTATACAGTATACAAATCCTGCCGCATCTTTTAATATCTGTTCAAGCCTTTTTCCATCTGTTGTTGGTGCGACCAGACGAATCAAGTGTATATCATTAGCATTTAAAATCGGTGCTATTTCATCATATTCTTCAAATGGAACATCAACCACAAGTATTCCGTCAATACCACTATCTTTTGCCAGCTTTACGTTCTTTTCAAAACCTCCATTAAAAAGAATATTGTAATAGCTGAAAAGCACAAGTGGAATATCTGTCTTTTCTCTGATTCGCTTAATCATCTCAAATATCTTCGTTAGCGTTATGCCACCATCTATTGCTCGCTGACATGCATGCTGAATGGATGGTCCATCGGCCATAGGATCTGAAAAAGGCACCCCGATTTCAATAATATCTGCTCCGTGATCCGCCATTGCAAGAATTATCTCTTCCGTAGTATCAAGATCCGGATCCCCGGCACACACATATGGCACAACTGCCTTGCCGCATCTCTCTTTTAATTTCAAAAATTTCTCATCTATTCTGTTCATATTAAAATCCTTTATTCTTTCCCGTATTATTATAATTAAAAAAAGTCGAGTATAAATCAAGGAAAAATCAAAAACTTCTGCTTCTGTTCCATTCCTCCGGTAACGCACCCTTCCAACTCCCACTGTCCGCAATCTCCGGCGGACTTGTCCCGTCGGGAATGAGATGCCTCGACGCAGTTGTTTTGACTTGCCCCGACGCAGTTGATTTGACATGCCCTCACGCAGTTGGTTTGACTTGCCCTCACGCAGTTGGTTTGAATTGCCCTCACGCAGTGAGTGCCCCGACGCAGTTGGTGGTGCAACTTAACTCTTATCACCTTTCTTCACAACGCAATATTTAAGGAAGCTCCAACTGTAACAGCATCAACACTTTCATTCTTATCTGTCTCAAAATCCTTAAGTTTCTGATATTTATACTGTGCGTTGATGTCTAGTTTCATAAAAGGAAAAACTGAAAAGTTAAGCCCGGCTTTTAAATAATAGGTGGGAGAGCTTGGCAGTTCACTTTCGCCAAATTGCCAGCCAACTCCTGCCGCTCCATATATCCATTTCCCCACAAGTATATAAGCCTGAGGCTCCCATACTGCATCACTATTACTAAAAATACTATCTTCAGGATAGTGTTCAAGATCTATCTCATATCCCCAAAAGCCTCGATTATAACGATATAAACCGTAGTACGAAAATCCATCTTTGTCGTAACTGCTTGGACGATCATTTAGCTTCCAATAATTCATGCCCGCTCCAAATTGATGCGGACCCGCCGCAAAAGATGTCAAACCGGTAGTGAAACATAATATGAATAACAATGTCTTCCTCATAATAAACTCCTATATTTTGTTGATTTACAGCATTATAATGATTTGAAATAAAAAGTCCAATAAAAATATAAAAAAATACCTTAGATCCTGTTTTTCTGGTTGAACACCCTTTTTGGTCGGCGGCCCAGCTACTAACATATCAGAAAAACAATCCTATATAAAACTCCAATGTAAAGTTAATAGCTGGGCAACCCTCCCGGTTAAAATTGCAATCTAACATTAGTCTGTAAGGTTCACATGGGAGGGATGCCGTCCTCGGCGTCCGCTAAACTAATTTTCTAATTTATCACCCAAAGGGTGATAAAAGTATAATGTAAACCCTGATTTCATTGATTTAAAAACATGTTTGTTGCCTCAACCAGAAATTTAAGGAAGATAAAACGAACTGCGTCGGGGCAACGACTGCGTTGCTCAGGGGTGTGAACATCTCATCTCATTCCCGACGGGACAAGCCCACCGGTGGTGGGAAGGAGGGAGAGGAAGAATCGGAATGATGGAAGTGAGCGTTGCAGGTTGGCAAAAAAAAGACCTTGCGAAAGCAAGGTTTCAAAAATGGCGGGATCGACGGGACTCGAACCCGCGACATCTAGATCGACAGTCTAGGACTCTAACCAATTGAGCTACGACCCCATATATTCTAGAGCTGTTTTTTGATGCGACATCACGCAGGAAAACTTCACCTCTATTTTAAATTGTATGTTTATATGAAGAAATGGCGGGATCGACGGGACTCGAACCCCCGACATCTAGATCGACAGTCTAGGACTCTAACCAATTGAGCTACGACCCCATATTCAAAAAACAGAGCGATATAATAGCTTTTCTATTTTTTTTTGCAAGTATTTTTTTTATTTTTCAGGTTTATTTTTTCATAGCCATTTTGCAGGTTGTTAAAAACAGAGATGAAGGAAGCAACTTATTTCGGGTTTTCAGTCCTTATTTATTTGTTACATTGGTACTAGGTCGTTGCCTTCGGCTAAGTTATTGCGGGCTTTTCAGCACTTGTGTCTGATGGTTATGTTTTTTTTGAGATTAAAACAAAAATTTTTCTGTAAAAAAATCATGAAATTTGTTATTGTTGAATTTGCGTACACAGAGAATTTTTAATAAACGGATTTTACACATGAAAACATTAGGGAAATTACACATACTACTATTCTGCATTTTACTTGCAGGCTGCAGCAGCAACTATTCATCTTTATTGGATAGTGCTTTGCATAAAATGGAAAAGCAGGAATATAATTCAGCGATCAAAGATTTACTTAAAGCAGAAAAGCTTGCCCCCAACTCAGCTGAAGTATACTTAAACCTCGGGTTAAGTTACTGGAAACTTGGGGAACCGGATCAAGCACAGCAGATGATGAAAAAATCAATGAGTTTAAATCAGCAAGACAGTCAGGCATACTTATATTGCGGGATAATTTATCTTGAGCAGGATTTGTTAAATCCGGCAATGGCTGCATTCAAGAATGCAAGTCGGCTGAAACCAGACTCACCGGAGATTTATACATGGCTTGCAGTAGTTGAAATGAAGAGTAAAGATCCTGTAGCAAGTTCTTTGTATCTCAAAAAAGCCTTATCAATTGATGCGGCTTATAAACCTGCAATATATAACTTAGCAACAGTCTACAGTACCTTCGGCGACAATCCAAAAGAGGCAGAGAAATATTGTCAGGAGTATCTACAACTTGCAAATGGAGAAGATACACAAAAAGAGATAAAGATACGAGAATATCTACAGAACATTATTAAAAACGAATCAGAGACCCTGAATACTACAGTTCAGGAAAAGAGTGTAAAGCGAGAGAGGTCGGACAGTTTAATCAAGCAGGCAAAACATGCTACAGAAAATTCAAACTATGATTCTGCGATGGTTTTGCTTGAACAGGCGGTGAACACTGACCCGTCTAATCCGGAAGCCTTATGGGCACAGGCAGAGTTTTATAGAGATGAACTTGGTGACAAGATTGAAGCAGACAAGATATTGAACCAGTTTTACAGCAAGTTTACAAATGATTCAAGGACTCCAAAAGATTTCAAGATTAAGAAATCGCCATTAGAAAACATTGACTGGCATGATGACAACAACAAAAATGCTGAACTTGCTTTTTCCAAGGGTCTTGAGTGTTACAGGCGAGGTCAACTGGATGATGCAATTGAGTGTTACAAAAAAGCACTGTTTTTTGATCCGGAAAATGCAATTGCTGCTTATAATCTTGGTTTGGCTTACAAGAGCAAGCTTGACTATATAAATGCAGAGAAGGCATTTCAGACAACACTTAAGCTGAACCCTGATATGTTAGAGGCAAGAACGATGCTTGCAGTTGTATATCGTTCACAAAAGAAATATCTAAACGCCGAAAAGATGTTGCAAAAGATAATTGATCAACATCCTGATTATGCAAGAGCTTATTTATACTTGGGTTATGTTTATCAAGACAACGGAGACTCAAAAGAGTCCATTAAAAATTTCAAAAAATTTATTGAACTGGAACCAACTACAGCAGCCTCCAAAAAGATAAAATCTTGGCTTGACACTTTATGAACCAAATATTAGACATGTTTTCACCCATTGATATATGTTTTATCATATCTCTTTTCTGTGGTGCATTGTGGGGAATGTTTAAAGGACTCAGCGGCGAATTAGCCCAATTGATTGCAACAACCATCGCTTTTTTTCTTTCAATCAAATTAGTTCCGATTTTCACACAATTACTAGAAGCCAAAACAGAATTAACGCAAAGCAATGCCATACTTATTGCGGTTGTGATATCTATAGGATTGTGCTTTCTGCTTCTATTCATTTTAAAAAGGATATTTCACAAAATGCTTAAAGTTGTTATCGAGGTAAGATATGATAAATTTTTCGGGTTTTTTGCGGGGGTCATTCATTATGGAATAATACTAATAATTATAGTTGTAATAATGGGTTTAATACCATCGGCGACCATACACAGACTTTTTGTTGAGGAGTCAGTTATCGGGACCAACGTAATGAAACTGCTTCCTACGGTAATTGAAGAGATTGAAGATCGCACAGATATAGATTTTCCCGATTCGATAGATGGTGGGGATGAGGGGGAAAGGAATATCCAACAACCCACACACTAGCTTTGCTAGTCCCGCCAAGCGGAATCCAATGATGAGGGAAGATTACCCCTCCGTCACGCCGTCATTTGCTTTTTGTTTAAAAGCAAATAACGGCGTGACACCTCCCCTAAACAGGGCAGGAGCACTTTTGATCTGGAAGTGTGCGTTGGTTGAAGACTAGAGGAGGAACAGGAAAACACCTGAGGTGGAGGAAAAAGGAAGAATGGGGCCAACTAGGGTTGGGGGGGGGGGAAGATAAGAGAACTGCGTCGGGGCAGGAAGAGAGATTACCCCTC
>CAYTUX010000051.1:0-11897 GCA_964441455.1 uncultured Victivallales bacterium
ATATGCGGGAACATTTGATCCTTTGACTTTGGGGCATTGTGATTTGATTGAGCGGTCGGCTGAAATTTTTGGTCATGTTATTTTGGCTGTTGCCAAGAGTACACCTAAGAGCTGTATGTTTTCAATTGAAGAGCGTGTTGATATGGCAAAACTTTCCACAGAGGGGCTGGGTAATGTTGAGATTGATGTTCTTGAAGGTATGCTTGTTGATTATGCAGTGAAGAAAGGTGTCAGACTTTTGATTCGCGGATTGAGAGCTTATTCTGATTTTGAGTATGAGTTTCAGATGGCGTTGACTAATCGAAAATTGAAGCCGGAGATTGAGACTATGTTTATGATGCCGAAAGAGATTCATAGTTATGTCAGTTCGAGCATTGTCAGAGAGATTGCAAGAGCGGGGGGCGATACTAGTGAGTTTGTGCCGGAGGCTGTACAGAAGGTGATTGATTCAAAAAAATAAATCAATAATTGAAAAAATTAATCACCCTGTTCGGTAATAACGAAAATAATTTTCGCACGAAGGCACGAAGAGCTTAGGGCGGACGAGCCGCCTGTCTGCCCTGCGAGCATCGCACAGGCAGGCAAATAAAAGAATTATTTGCAGAATGATTGATAGCAGAATGATTTAAAAAAATTGATGACCACGAAGGCACGAAGAGCACAAAGAAGAGTTTAAGTAATTGTCGGATCCACGCTCGTACCTCGCTGAGTTCCGGCAGTACTTGAGCCGCTGAATTGCAGAATAGTAATGCCTGAACTTAGCCCCGCCCTTATTTGAGTGTTTATACATATCAAATGAGGGCGGGGCGTAGATCCGGCAAAAGTGAAGCATTGGAAGGCAAAAAAACGAAAAGTCGACATCTGTGAGATTATCTTGGAAGTTGTTTATAATAAAAATGTTAAAAATAATCGGTCATAAAAAACAAGAAGTTGAGGGTTGTAGTGCAAAGGACGCAAAGAAGAAAAGAAAAAATAAATTAAGAAGAGGTTGGCCACCGATGAACACCGATAAGCACGGAAAGAAGAGAAGAGGATTGACCACCTGATTTCGCTAATTTCACTAATTATTTGTTGTGTTATTTTGGGCACAGGTATTTGTCAGGCTTCGCCACAAATTCCTGTACCACAAAATTTCAAAACAAGTTTGCATTTTCTTTAATATCAAATCGATAGAAGATTATTATAAAGAAATGGGGCGATCCCATTGGGATAAAAAGGGAGAGCTCTTGCGCAGAGTGCATCCTGTAGCCGAGTCCCTTGGGCTCGGAAAGTAACGCAACGATCCTCGTTGCAGGAGATCTCCGGTGGGCATGCCCCATCGGGAATAAGATGTTTTTGTTGTTCATTTCCCCCAACAAAAAACATTCCTCCCCACGTAGTGATATTCCCCATCGGGAACGCATTCTTCTAGGAAAAACTCGGTATCTATATAAACAAGTTGCGAAGCAGCACAATAGTTTAGCCTTTACAATTTACCGTTTACATTTTCTTTAGTAATGTGTTAAAAAGGCGATTTTGCCTTTTTTTTGTGTTGCTATTTGTTGTTGTCCGGGTGTATACTTGAAAGGTTTTCAGCTGATATTTTGCGTATGTAAAAATTTAAGAGTATAGGATTTGAGAGATTATGATGTTTGAACAGACTTTCAAGAATATTGATGATATACTGCATAAAGATGCAGGTTGTGGTAGTGAACTGGATTATGTTGAACAGACTTCCTGGATTTTGTTTCTGAAATATCTTGATGATCTGGAAAAGGATAAAGCTACTGAAGCTGAATTGACCGGTCAGACTTATACTCCTATAATTGATTCCAGATTTCAGTGGAGCAATTGGGCGGCTCCAAAGATTAAAAGAACTCGCCAAAATAAAGATGGAACTGTCACTGAGCTTGTCGAAGTGGATCATAATGTTTTGACAGGTGATGATTTTCTTGACTTTGTTAATGGCGAACTATTCCCATACCTAAAACAATTTAAAACATCTGCAGAACATCCGGATACCATTGAATATAAGGTTGGTGAGATTTTCAGTGAGCTTAAGAATCGAATTCAGAGCGGATACAATCTTAGAGAAGTGGTTAATCTGATTGATGAACTGCGTTTCAGAACTCATAAAGAGAAGCATGAGATGAGTCATCTTTATGAATCCAAGATTAAGAACATGGGTAATGCAGGACGAAATGGTGGTGAATATTATACACCTCGACCGTTAATCAGAACGATTGTTAAAGTTGTTGATCCTAAAATTGGTGAGACAATTTATGATGGTGCAGTTGGATCAGCCGGTTTCTTATGCGAAGCATTTAATTATCTGACTTCGAAAGGCTCAGTCACCGGGAAAAATTCGAAAGGCTCGGCTTCGACAAGCTCAGCCACCGCCACTGCCACCGGGACCTCAAAAGGTTTGTCATCAGCCGACACCGAGACTCTTCAGAAAAAGACTTTTTATGGTAAGGAGAAGAAATCAATGGCATATATCATTGGTATTATGAACATGATTCTTCATGGGGTAGAAGCACCAAATATCATTCACACCAATACTCTTGCAGAAAACCTTACTGATATTCAGGAAAAAGACCGTTACAACATTATTTTGGCAAACCCGCCCTTTGGGGGTAAAGAAAGAGCTGAAGTTCAGCAGAATTTTCCGATTCGTACAGGCGAGACTGCATCGCTGTTTTTACAGCATTTTATTAAAAGTTTAAAAGCAGGTGGCAGAGCAGGGGTGGTTATCAAGAATACATTCCTCAGCAACACAGATAATGCTTCAATTGCTTTGAGAAAAGAGCTGCTTTCTTCATGTAATCTGCATACTGTTTTGGATCTGCCCGGCGGAACATTTACCGGTGCGGGAGTTAAGACTGTTGTTCTCTTCTTTGAAAAAGGAAAACCAACTACCAAAACTTGGTTCTATCAATTGAATCTGGATAGAAACCTTGGCAAGACGAATCCGCTAAGCGAAAAAGACCTTGAAGAATTTGTTGAGCTGCAAGCTTTGGTAAACTCAGCTACCGGGGGACCTGAAACACCAAATTCATGGAATATTGACACGGCAAGGGTGACTGAGCTTGCCGAAGTCGACTTGTCCGCAAAAAATCCAAATACACCTGAAGAAGCTCCGCTTAGAACTCCTGCTGAAATTTTGAAGAAGATGAAAGCCCTAGATGAAGAAGCTGCAAAGATTCTAAATTCAATTAATGAATTGATATAACTTTGGTCATGCAGGGTCACAAACTAAAAGATCGAAAAATGTGATCTTGATGTTGGACAATGCGATAGCAAGTTGGAAAATTGATAATTAGAAGAAATAATTTGAAGTTGCTTGAAAGGATTATATTATGAAAGAAAAAAATAATATTGATGGTGATTCACCATTAACTTTGTCTGATGTGAAACGTCAAAACATTTTAAATAACACTTACGCAGTTCAGGAAATACAAAAAGCAACAAATATCAGAGGAATAGAATTTGAGGGACAAATTGTTCTATTACGAGAGCAAGTTGCTCAGTTTTTTGGTGTTGATGTTAGAACTGTTTCAAATTATATTGATAAATTTAGTGATGAATTGCAAAAAAATGGTTATGAAGTTTTACGTGGTAAAAGGTTGAAACAACTCAAGTTATGTCTTAAAGAGTTTTTTGGTAAGGAAACAGATTTCCTTACCAAAACTACTGTGTTAGGAATCTTTGATTTTAGAGCTTTTCTTAATTTAGCAATGTTGCTTCAAGAAAGCGAAGTTGCCAAGTTATTAAGGCAAACAATTCTTGATATTGTAATAGATACTTTGAATGTGAGAACAGGTGGTGGCACTAAATATATAAATCAGCGTGATGAGGATTTTATTCTTGCATATTATGAAGAAGAAAATTATAGAAGGATATTTACTGATTCTCTAAAAGATTGTGTAGCAATGGGGAACTTCAAGTATCCTCTTTATACCGATAAGATATATAATAGTATTTTTAAAGAAAATGCAAAAGAATATAGAAACATTTTAAAATTACACAGCAAAGATAAAGTCAGAGAAACATTTTATTCTGAAATTCTTGATTTAGTCTCCTCGTATGAGTATGGTTTTGCTCAACTTTTAATAGAGAAAGCAAAGACTAAAGAACGTAGGTTATATAAGCCTGAAGTTGATGCTCTTTTTGATAAGTTTGAAAAACAGTCTCACTGGAAACCTCTTTTAGAAAAAGCAAGAATTAAGATGGCAAGTAGAGATCTTGCCTTTAGAGATGCCATGCATCACCAGCTAAAAGAATATATCACACCAGTTCAACGTGAAGAATTTGAACGTTTTATTGGAGAAAAAAGCAAAGAACTTGCCGAACGGCTTGAAGAAACAAAAGATGTATTCCAACGACTAAAGGAATGTGAATAATATTATGTTTACTTACATTACTCTTGAACAAGCTGTGGAAATTCATGCTAAGACAATACAAGTAAGTGGTGGAGGTGTCTTTGATCCTCTTAATTTGGATAAACTTGATAGTGTTTTAGAGCATATACAGAATGATGATTATTATCCGAGTATAGAAGAAAAACTGACACATTTGTTTTTTTCTGTTAACAAGTTTCATTGTTTTGCTGATGGTAATAAAAGAATTGCTCTTGCTCTTTGCGTGCATTTTTTGAATATAAATGGTTACTGCTGTTGCCTAAATCATATTATTAGGGAACTTGAAAATATTAGCCGTCATGTTGCTGCTGGACTCATTGACAAGGAATTGCTGGGAGAAATAATTTATGCTGTGATTAACCAGGAATATGATAATAATGAAAGCCTAAAATTAAAGATTATTACGGTGATTAGTTAATTTGAAAATATAAAAGTTGTGGTTTGGCGGTTTTGTTAGAAGCCTTCAAGTTCTTAGAAAAAGGAAAAAGATTGGAAAACAATTTATAGTGATGAAGAGACAATTGAAAATAGAAAATGAGGCTTCGGCTAAGCTCAGACACCAGCCATCTGAAAATCCGTCGTTACCAAAAGATTGGGAAATGAAAAAGCTTGGGGAGGTTTGTGAAATAAAAAATGGTGGAACACCGAAAACATCTGTAAGTGAATATTGGAATGGTAAGATTAATTGGATTACACCTAAGGATTTAGGAAAGCTTACACAAAAGTATGTCAATGAAACTCCAAGAAAAATAACAGCACTTGGATTACAAAAATCATCTGCAAAGTTAATACCTGACCAATCACTAATATTATCAACCAGAGCACCCATTGGTCATATTGCTATAAATAATGTTAAAATGGCTACAAATCAAGGGTGTCGAGGAATTATTCCTTTAAATGAATTACATAACGAATATTTGTATTACTTTTTAACGAATTCTATAAAGTTGTTAAATAATTTGGGAACAGGAGCAACTTTTAAGGAACTTTCTACAAAAGCTCTTTCGTATGTCCAAATCCCTCTTCCTCCCCTTTCCGAGCAAAAGCGGATTGTTGCGAAGCTTGACAAAGCCTTTTCGGCTATTGAGCGGAGTCGAAATATTGCCGAAAAGAATTTACAGAATGCCAAAGAACTCTTTCAATCAAAGCTGCAAAGCATCTTTGATGATGGAAAATTGAAAGTTGAAACTGGAGAATGGAAAGAGAAAACTTTACAAGAAGTTTGTGATAAAATTTTTGCAGGAGGAGACAAACCGGCAAAGTGTTCTAAGTTTATAACAAATGAATTGTCTGTACCTATTTATTCAAATGGTGAAAAAAACAAAGGCTTGTATGGCTATACTGATACTCCTAAAATCTGTACTCCAAGTATTACAATTTCAGGTAGAGGTACAATTGGTTATTCAGAAATTCGTAGAGAACCATTTGTACCAATAGTTAGATTAGTGACATTATTGCCAAACCTAAGTATCATTGACATTAATTTTTTGCATTATGGTATAAAGAATCTAGACTTCTCAAATAGTGGATCATCTATTCCACAATTAACAGTTCCGATGGTGAAGGAATATTTAATTCAACTGCCCCCTCTCTCAGAACAACAACACATAGTCGAAATATTAGACACTCTTTCAGCAGAGACCAAGAAATTGGAATTGATTTATCAGCAGAAACTTGATAGCCTTGAAGAGTTAAAAAAGAGCATTTTACAAAAAGCCTTTAACGGGGAATTGTGACAACCAAGGCTTTTGTGCTATCACCAAAATAGCCATTTGACAATATGTTTCATTTTTAATACAATTAAAAATAATCAAACAATAACAGGAGTGCTACAGTGGCAACGGCAGAACAAATAAAATCTTTAATACGGTCGCATTTCAGTGATAAATCTGAACGTTTTCATACTATTGCGTTGCAGATGGCTGCCCATGAGGCTCGTCAAGGTCATTCAAGTCTAGCTCATGATATCAGAAACATGATAGACATGGAACGTAAAAAAGCTGGTCCACGTATAATTAAGTTTCCCCAAGATTTAAAAGGCTTAGTTCTTACAGAGGAATCTGATGTTAGCAAGAATATGCTTGTTATCAATTCTAATCTCAAAGTAAGAATTGATCAAATTATTCATGAATACAGACAGCAGAATAAGCTCAAATCTCATGGTTTATCACATCGTAGAAAGATATTACTTGTTGGTGCACCTGGAACAGGTAAAACAATGACAGCTAAAGTTCTTGCTCACGAATTAAAAATTCCTCTTCATACTATTCAGGTTGATAGGCTGGTGACTAAATTTATGGGGGAAACAAGTGCCAAACTTCGTCAGATTTTTGATATGATGCAGGAAGATCATGGAGTTTATCTTTTTGATGAATTTGATGCTATTGGTGGCGAACGTTCACTTGATAATGATGTTGGTGAGATGCGACGAGTTTTGAATGCATTTCTTCAATTTATTGAGCAAGATACATCAGATTGTATAATTGTTGCAGCTACAAATAATCCAAAATTGCTTGATCATGCATTATTCCGGCGGTTTGATGATGTATTATACTACAGTAGGCCTTCTGTCGAAGAAATAAAATTGCTTGTATCCAATAGGCTGAATGTTTTTATGAATGAACATTTTAATTGGAAGATGATCATTGAAGGTAGTGAGGGCTTCAGCCATGCAGAGATTGTACAAGCGTGTATGGATGCAATAAAAGCAGCTATTTTATCCAATAACGATAAAGTTGCAGATAAAGATTTGTATAAGATGTTGTTGAATCGTAGGAATGCGTTTAATAGTTTTCGAGGTGAGTAAATATGGATAGTAGGCTACCTCAGATTCGATTAAATAAACCAGATAGAGAACTAGAATACTCTTCACGATCAGGAAGGGGAAAAAATCTGATACCTGTTAAAGACAGAAACTCTCATGGTCAATATATTCAGAGTTGTTTGGAACAAGCGTGGGAAGATTCTGAATCGGAACATGTCGCGATGCATACAACACGTAATGGTGTTTATTTAGAGTTTGTCAGTTCCCCAGGTTTTGAACTCATGGTTAAAAGCCTTGAGAATCTTACCCAAGGGATAAGACTGTGTAATGTCAGAACATTAAAACTTGATGAGCAGGTGATTACATATGCAACTGTTTATGTTCCTGATGCCAAGAAGAAATTTTTCTTTGAAAGAGTTGAAAAGTACTTGTATGAAGATAAAAATGGCAAGCCTAAGAATGCAAAGTTGATTAACAGTATTGAAGACCTTAGAAAAGCTTTGCTCATAGAATCTTTCTGGACTGATGAGCCTAGACTTATACCGAACCAAGCGGATAAAAAATGGTGTGAGGTATGGTTGAGGGATTGCTTAGAAGATACAGATAAATTATTTGAGAGGATGTTGGATAAGCATGATATTGACTACAAGCCTAATTCTATAGTTTTTCCTGAACGAATTGTTAAATTGGTCTTTGCCAATAGGGATGAACTTGAACTAATTACTCTCAATTCTGATTTTGTGGCAGAATATAGACTAGGTAAAGATACTGCGGACTTTTTGCTGGCTTTGTCTCCCGCAGATCAAAAAGAATGGTGTGATGATTTGTTGGAAAGATTATCCGTTGATAAGGAATCAGGAGTATCTGTTTGTATTATTGATACTGGAGTTAATTATGGACATCCTCTGATTAGTCCTGTTCTTGCTTCAGAAGATTGTCAGGCATTAGTTTCTGACTGGAAAACATATGACCATCATAGTCACGGTACATTGATGGCTGGTCTTGTTGCCTATGGTGATTTGCAGCATTGCTTGGAAAGTTCGGAACCTGTCAGTATTCGACATTTATTGGAGTCTGTTAAGTTTTTACCTCCGAGAAGAGATAATTCTGTTGAGTTATGGGGGGATTTAACTAAGCAAGCAGTTGGTCTTGCAGAAATACAAGCACCCTATAGAAAAAGACTGTTATGCCTTGCAACCACTTCTGCTGATACTAGAGATAGAGGTAAACCATCATCCTGGAGCGGAGCAATTGATCAGATTGCTGCTGGTGAAGATGGTAACAAACAACTTATTATTCTTGCCGCAGGGAATGCATGTGTTGATAATTTGTCGAATTATCCAGATAGTCAACTTACAGATTCTATACATGACCCAGCTCAAGCTTGGAACGCTGTTTCCGTTGGTGCATATACTGATTTGACAGAGATTAGTGATTTTACATACGCTGATTATTCTCCTGTTGCCCTTAATGGACAACTTTCCCCTTTTTCAACGACATCCTTAACTTGGGATGATATGTGGCCGATAAAACCAGATGTAGTATTTGAAGGAGGAAATTTAGGAGTTGATTCTTCAGGTATGCAAAGTGAGATGGATGATTTCAGGTTGGTTTCCACGTGGTACAAACCAGATGAAAAACTGCTGGAATACTTTAGTATGACTAGTGCGGCAACTGCTCAAGCTGCAAATTTTGCTGCTAAGATACAAGCAGAATATCCTGATTATTGGCCTGAAACAGTTAGAGCATTGATGATTCACTCCGCTGAGTGGCCTCAAGCAATAAAGCAACAGTTTGCTAAGAATGATAACAAAGGGGAATTAAAGAAAGTATTGCGGGTGTGTGGTTATGGTGTGCCAACTCTTGAAAAAGCATTATACTGCGCTTCAAATAGCCTTACGTTAATTGCAGAGAATTATATTCAACCTTTTGTGAGAAAAGATGGTCGGAATAAAACTAATGATATGCATTTTTATAATCTTCCTTGGCCACAGGAAGAGTTGTTTAGACTTGAAGAAGAAGAGGTTGAAATGAGAATAACATTGTCATATTTTATTGAGCCGGGACCAGGGGAGATTGGCTGGAAAGATAGGTATAGGTATGCTTCAACAGCTTTCCGTTTTGATATAAATTCTCCAAGCGAGGATGAGGAAGAGTTTGTAAAAAGAATTAATTCAAAGGCTCGTGAAGATGAGGATGATAAAACAGATACAGAAAGTGCGGCTAATTACTGGAAATTTGGAAGTAAAGCAAGAGATAAAGGCTCTATACATTCAGATATATGGACAGGGACTGCGGCTGATTTAGCAACATCAAATTTAATAGCTGTTTACCCTGTTATTGGTTGGTGGCGAGAACGAGCACATTTAGGTAAAGTCAATAATAAGACAAGATACTCTCTTGTTGTATCGATAACAACAAAGAAGCAAGATATTGACATTTATACGCCAGTAGCTCAACAGATTGCTATATCTGTGGCTCCAGAGATCAAAATTTAATAAACAATGATACTGTAAAAGATGCCAAAAATGATACTGTAAATATTGTTTTGGTATATCAAGATAAAATTTTTCTTGTGATACCTTAGGTTTCTGGTTGAAAACCTAAACATGCTTTTTGGTCAATAGAATCAAGGAATGATTTGTTGCTTTTAATCTTTTTGGGTGATAAACATAAAAAATCTTTTTTCCGACGACCAACGGTCGACGCTACAGTACAGTGTTCGCAATACTGACGCTAAACTGTAGCGGCGATGGTTCATCGCCGAATAAAACTGGTCTCAACCAGAAAAATAGGGTGTGATAGTGATTTTGATGATTAGTATTGATTTTTTAATAATAAGTTGATAATCTCAATCCAAATAAAGAGATAAAATAAATTATAATTTGAAGTTAAAATGATGTATTACCGTAGAAAAATATTAATGGCACTTCTGCAGATTTTTTCTGGAGAGTTGGATAAGCTGACTCTGCAGAAACTACTGTTTCTTCTGACAACATATCAGCAGAAGAAAGCATATGATTTTGTGCCGTACAAGTATGGTTGTTTTTCTTTCCAGGCTAATGCCGATTTGTGTACTCTGATGAAGTATAATCTGGTGTCAGAAACAGAAACAAGTTGGAAGTACATAGGTGATGAAAATTATTTAGAAACTCTTAAAGAAAAAGACCGAAATATAATTGAATTTGTAAAAGATGAATATGGAGCATTAAGCACAGATGAGTTGATAAAACTGACTTATCAGAAGTATCCATATTATGCGATCAACAGCACTATTGCTGAACGAATATTAAATCAGGAAGAGCTTAAAAAAGTTGAAGAACAAAAAAGTTCTGGAAGTGAGACCGTATTGTTTACAATAGGATATGAAGGTATCTCTTTGGAAAGCTATATTAATAGACTTTTAGCGAACGATATTAAACTGCTTTGTGATGTGAGAAAAAATTCATTCAGTATGAAGTATGGATTCAGCAAGTCGCAGCTTGGCAAAGCCTGCAATGGTGTCGGTATTAAATTTGTACATATTCCAGGAGTTGGAATTAATTCCGATAAGAGGCAGGAATTAAATACTCAAGCTGATTATGATAAGCTTTTTGATGAATATAAGCATACGGTACTTGTTGAAGCAAGTGAAGAACAGAATGAGATATTGAGTTTGTTGAAAAAAGAAAAACGTATTGCTCTTACTTGTTTTGAGGCAGATATAAATCAATGTCATCGAAAGTTTTTGGCTGAATCAATAGCCGGGTTGCAGGGGTTTAATTATAAATTAAGGCATATCTGATGGCTCTATGCATGGAATTATAAAATAACAATCTGAACGAAGCAGAGATAAGGATTGATAGCATTGAATAACCAAATGTGAAAAATATTTAGAGTGGAGTTTTGAATATGAGTGAAGACAAGAACATATTACCTCAAAACAAACTGGTAGTATTTCAGGATAAAAATATTCGCAGAATATGGCATGAAGAAGAGTGGTTTTATTCTGTTGTAGATATTGTTGAGGTGCTTACTGATAGCAAGAAGCCCAGAGATTATTGGTATCGAATCAAAAAAAGAGTAAGCGAAGAAGAGCAAGTTGAGTTGTCGACAATTTGTCGACAACTGAAACTGGAGTCTTCTGATGGAAAAACATACAAAACTGATTGTGCAAATTCCGAAGGCGTTTTCAGAATTATTCAATCTATTCCATCGCCAAAAGCTGAACCATTTAAAAGATGGCTGGCCAAAGTTGGCAAAGAACGTCTAGATGAAATTGAAAATCCTGAATTGGCTCAAGAGCGGATGAAGGCCCTTTACGAGCAAAAAGGTTATCCGCAAGATTGGATAGACAAACGTCTCAGGGGAATTGCCATTCGCCAGAATCTGACCGATGAATGGAAAGCAAGAGGCATTACGGATAAAAAAGATTATGCAATCTTGACCGCTGAAATATCCAAAGCAACTTTTGGAATGACTCCAAGTGAATACAAGGAATTTAAAAATCTGCCTGTGAAATCAAAAGTCAATCTCCGTGACAATATGGATGATTTGGAATTGATCTTCACGATGCTGGGTGAAAGGGTTACAACAGAAATATCATAGCGCGGCATAGCCGCAACCAAAAGAATTTCTCGCGCAGAGGCACAGAGAAAAAAACAAGAAAATGTAGCCACAAAAAGGCACAAAAGACACAAAAAAATAAATTAAGAAGAGATTAGCCACCGATGAACACCGATATCCACGGATTG
>CAYTUX010000052.1:0-2997 GCA_964441455.1 uncultured Victivallales bacterium
TTTCCCTACAACAAGCCTACAATTAGTGTATCACCCTCACGAATAGAGGCAATTCATGAAAAGGGGACACTTGGACTTCCACTAAGTCAAGAGTTCTGAGGTTAAATAAAAAATGAAATTTCTTCCTGCTCACGGAGTGCAAACGGTCTAACTATCTAAATTTCTAAACATCTAACTGGATTCCAAATGGCTTTCCAAACACGAACAGCAAAAAAACAATACAACCGAAAAATCAAGAAAACTTCCCTTACTTTTTCGGTTGGAGATAAAAACATCGATTTTAACCAATGAAATTAGTACTTAAATTGAACAAATCTCAGTACTTGGGTGATAAGGTTGAAATTTTTATTTACAAGGCGGGGTCATGGATCCCGACCCTACAAAGTGGCTGTAAATCAATGGTTTAGCGTTGTTTGTAGCATAAGCAACTGTAGGGGGGGTGCTTCACCCCCTGCCGAAAAGGGTTTTCAACCGAAAAATCAAGAAAACTTCCTGAAAATCAAAAAAAAGACTTGAAAGAATTTTCAAAAAGGTATATATTCTTTCCTCTTTCCTATAGCTCGGGTGGTGGAATGGCAGACACGCTAGCTTGAGGGGCTAGTGGGCGAAAGCCCGTGCGGGTTCAAGTCCCGCCCCGAGCACCATTAAAAACTGTAAAAAGTTTAAACAGTAAAACTCTAACCTGAATTACAGTTATTCATAAATTCTAAGATGTTTCATTCAACCATAGTACACTTGTTACACCACGAGGATAGTACTTGCTGCCAAGAGCAACACCACTATGCATCTGATCACTCCATGCAAATAAAAGATTTTCTTCTTTAAGAAGCCAGTTCATATGTGCATTATCGGCAAGCAGACCAGTTTCAGGAGTTTTTATCTCAAGAATCTCACGAGCAATAAACTGACAAAGATATATTTTTGATAACCATGAGTTATCTGCTGTACTTGAAAGCTTCCATCCATTATCTTCGTAAAGACATATACCTTTAAATAATACTGCTTCAAAATGTGTTTTAAGAGCATTAATTAGATCAGCATACTCACCTGTTAATGAAACTTTATCTTTCATCCCCATAACATACGGGAAAACCAATCCTTCAACTGCAGAAAGTATAACAGATTCACAGTCTTCTCCAATAATTGCAGGAATCATACCGTTATCACCCACTGCCGAAACAATTGTTTTCGCAGTCATTTGAGCTTGTTTATTTGCAACATCAGACAATTTTTGGTCACCCAGCAAATCTTCCAAAGCAATATATGCAGCCCAGCTTTTTAATGCCATATACAAATTGTTACGAGCTTGACCCAAAGACTCATCCAAACTGTCATAAGTTGTGATTTCTGCACCATCAATAGTTCTTGAGCTATCTAGACTCATAACACCATTACGTTTTGCAGGATCAGGATTATCTCGATTCAACATAGAATCTAAACACTTCTTGAAAACATCAATATTATCTTTCAACCAGACTTCGTCATCAGTCTGTTTAACATAAACAGATGCACATAAGATCCAGTTAACAAGTTGTTCATGGGTCATATGAGAAAAGCAGCCATCCAGTCCAAACATTTCATAAGTTGAATATTGGGGTCTGGAAATGTGATTACACCGTCCCATATCATGAGTAAAACTTATTCCACCTTCATATATATTATCTCCGCCCGGGAAATGCACCTTATCAGTATAGCTATAACGACTGACAAACATATCAAGCTCATTCTTAACTGTCCATGGATTCATCTTCATCTCAAAGAAAAGTTGATCAACAGTCAAATCAAATGTATTCATCATTCGATACTCACCCTCATTAACAACCCAAAAAGGTTTATCATCCCAATCAAGCAATTGTGTTGAACCATAATAACTTCTTATGGAATGAGTTAATTGAAAAACCTGAGAATCATTCAAATGATCTGAACTAAAACTTTTGTTCCCTTTTTCAGATAAAACCTTATATTCACTAAAATTTTCTAAAGCAAAAACAGCAACACTGTTAATTGAGTCAAAAAATCTTGCATACCAATATGATGTTTCTTCCCCTGAAGTAACAATACCGGCTCTGTAAAAGCAGACAGCAACTTTACATTTAAAAACCTTATCAGCAGGAACATTGAAAATAAGCATGGCTGTTCCACCAAGTCCAAAATTATAGTTCTGAACTATTTTTTCCTTTAGAATATCCTCCGCACCAAACCTTTGTGCAGCAACAGCATATTCTGAATCAGTAACCAACGCCGTGCTTCTTCCTTTTGCAACACCACAATACCCAGCCGGAAGATTTCTAACAATATTCATGCTATCTGTTGTTCCATTACCCTGATATCCAAAAAATGCTTTTCGTTCTATATTACACCCCCTATTATCAATCTCAATTTCAGCTAAAACAGCCGGACAATATGCAATTTTCTGCTCTGATTCACTAGCCAAATCAGGATTAGGAGCAACTAAGGATGAAGATATAATTGAAAATTTAAAATCCTTTGCTTTCCAAGTATCTGTACAAACAGAAAAGTCACGGGTAATATCTGATGTATTAAACGGTTGAAGCAAGTTTTCTTCCGCCTTCTCTTCATTTTCAGTTTTTTCATCTTGGTCATATCTGGAGCTCTCAAGTCCATCTTCATATTCGAAAAATGGCAGAGCATTAAAACCTGCTTCTTTGTTCTCAACACCAATATAAACATTCTCACAGGCCGAACCACCCATTTCAAGTCCCAAACCACCTGATTGACCTTTGCAACCTAATGTAAAACTTGAATGAGCTCCTAAAGGAGAATGAAATGCATTAAAAAATATTGTCATAATAAAATTCCTTTGTTTATAATTTTTGTTGAAACTTATAATAATCCAATAGATTTGTCAAAACAAAACCGGATTAGAAAGCAATTACCTCACGGTTTTTTCTTTAAGCACCCTTAAATGACTTAATTTAAAGAATTTACATTTTTTAATAGACAATTGACCCCATTTATGGTTTCATATCATGGGAT
>CAYTUX010000053.1:0-10169 GCA_964441455.1 uncultured Victivallales bacterium
TTTACTAAATCCATCCGGCATAAAACAACCTTTCATTTAAAAATAATACAACCCTGTTCGGTGCACCAAAGATACATCTTTTCAAAAATTGTGTCAAATTAAATTTAAAATTAAGATAAATTATTTAGCCTTAACTCCCAAAAAGGGGTGTATATTACAGCCAAAAACGTAATATGGCCAAAATACAACAAATGTGGTTTATCCGGATGGGGGGCGTATTTTTTATTCCCGCATTTCATACGGAGCTGTTGAAATTGGATTGCCCGTGGTCGAAAAAAACTTTTTTTTGTAAATTTTTCCGGATTGTATCAGATTTTCATCAGTCTGACAGATGTTCAGACTTTGTAAATTACTACGAATCAAGAACTTTTAAAAAAGACAAAAAAACTACATTTAGTGGTTGACAAATTTCAAACCACAATATATAGTGGTGTTTCGAAAATTGATGAACTAACCGTGTTTGTCATTTATTTACAACTTATGTATTAAGAATATGTTAAGCTTGTGCAATAAATCAATGAGCACTGTATGTTGTCTTTTTTCCAGAAGTTATAAGCAATATACGAGAGGTTTATAATTTTGAAAATCTTAAAAAAATTTAAATCTAGAAAACTTTAAATATTAAGGAGAAAAATGAAAACAATAAGCGAAGAAATATGGGAGCGGAAATACCGTTATGATGGACTTGGAGATGCACCTGAAGACACATGTTATGAAGATACATGGAAGAGAATTGCAGGGGCTGCAGCCGAAAAAGAGAAAGACTCTGAATTATGGGAGGGTAAATTCTATAATATCCTAAAGAATTTTCGATTTTTACCGGCGGGAAGAATTATTGCCAACGCAGGAACGAAGCGAGAAGAAGTTACAATGTTCAACTGCTATGTAATGAATAAAATTGAAGATTCTATTGAAGGCATATTTGATACTGTAAAAGATTCTGCTCTGACACAGAAACAAGGTGGAGGAGTAGGTTTTGATTTTTCTACAATTCGCCCCAAGGGTTCAATGATAAAAGGGTGCGAGTCAAATGCATCAGGTCCAATTAGTTTCATGCAGGTTTTAGACTCAACATGCAGAACCATTATGAGTGCCGGACAACGTCGCGGAGCACAAATGGGAGTGATGAGGTGTGATCATCCGGATATTGAAGAGTTTATAACTGCCAAGCGTAATAATGAACAGTTAAAGATGTTCAACCTATCTGTAGGAATTACAGACAAATTTATGCAGGCAGTCAAAGACAATGCGGACTGGAATCTTGTTTTCAACGGCAAAGTTCACAAAACCATAAAAGCAAGTGAATTATGGGACTCGATTATGAGCTCCACATATGACTATGCAGAACCTGGTTTTATTCTTATTGATAAGATTAATAAAATGAACAATCTTTGGTATTGTGAAGAAATTTGTGCGACAAATCCATGCGGTGAACAACCACTTCCGCCTTTTGGAGCATGTCTGCTTGGTTCACTTAACCTAACCCGTTTTGTCAACCATCCTTTTACAGAGAAAGCATCAGTAGACTTTAAAGAGTTAGCAAAGGTAACAAAAGTTGCGGTAAGGCTGCTGGATAACATTATTGATTTGAGCAACTATCCTTTGGATCAGCAACGCACAGAAGCTGAAGCAAAGAGACGTATGGGACTTGGTATAACCGGACTTGCCGACCTGTTTATTTTTATGCAAGTTAAATACGGCTCAAACGAATCTATAGATCTGGCTGAAAAGATTATGCAGACAATTACTTACTCTGCATATGAATCAAGTATAGAACTAGGAAAAGAAAAGGGTGTTTTCAAGAAGTTTGATTCAAAGAAATATTGCGAAGGCGGATTTATTAAAACCCTTCCGGCTGAGTTGCAAAAATCTATTGCGGAAAATGGATTAAGAAATTCTCATTTAACATCAGTTGCCCCAACAGGGACAATAAGTCTGTTTGCCGAGAACGTATCAAGTGGTTTAGAACCTGTTTTTGCCTATATGTACACGAGGAAAGTTCGTAACACAGACGAGAATGACATTACAGAGATGAGGGTTACTGACTATGCTTTCAAAACATATAGCGAATTCATTCATAAACCCAATCTGGAAATCAATGATCTTCCGGAATATTTTGTATCATCATCTGATGTGCATCCGACTGAACATATAAAGATTCAGGCTGCACTTCAGAAATTTGTTGACAGTTCCATATCCAAAACAATTAACATACCTTCAGATTATCCATTTGAAGACTTCAAGCATGTATACATTGAGGCATACGAAAGGGGACTAAAGGGCTGTACAACATTCAGACCATCGGAATATATTACCGGGGTTTTAGTTAAAGATGAAGATAACAAAAAAGAGAAAAAAGAAGAAAGTGTTAAACCCAAAACCTTTGTGCCTCGCCCTCAAATTCTTGAAGGAACAACATACAAAATCAAGACGCCATTATCAACTGATGCGCTTTATATCACGATTAATGACCTTATTAAAGAGGATGGTTCTAGACGTCCTTATGAACTGTTTATCAACACAAAGAACCTGCAGCATTTCAGCTGGATTGTCGCCATGACAAGATTGATATCTGCCGTATTCAGACACGATTCTGCTCCTATCTTCCTTGTTCAGGAATTAAAAAGCATTTATGATCCAAACGGCGGTTATTTTGTTGACGGCGGTTATGTGCCGTCATTGGCTGCCGATATCGGACGTATCATTGAAAAACATCTTACAAAGATTGGTATTATAGCTGACCCTAAAAAATCTGTAAAAGAGGCAAAGAATAAACATAAACTTAACAATGATAATTTTATGTTTTGCCCGAGCTGCAACGAAAAAGCACTGGTATCTCAAGAGAACTGTTTGAAGTGTCTAAGCTGTAACTACAGCAAGTGCGGATAAACATTTATATATTCTGTTTTTTTAAAGATGCTACGAAAGTAGCATCTTTTTTTTTGAAAAGATATGTTATTGACTATTAACTGTATTTACTGTATGTTACTTGTTGTTTCAATTTTTTAATTTTTATAACAGGATACAAAGATGGTTGACAGTAAAATTCAAAATTTATTTAACAAAGGTTTCAGAGCTTTAGAGAGCGGTAATTTAGATTATGCAATAGACTTGCTGTTCCAATGTATAGAGCTTGACCCTTCATTCCAACAGGCGAGAAAATTTCTTAGAGCTGCTGAAATAAAAAAAGCTTCAAAGAAGAAAAGTAATTCTTTTTTAATGCAGTTGGAAGCTTTAACTTCCAAACCTGCCGCAATGAAAGTTGCCAAACTCATTAAAACAGACAAAAATCAGGAAGCAGTTCTTGAAGCAGAGAAAATGCTTAAGAAAAATGTTTTTAATCAGACAGCATTAAATGCATTTGTTGACGCAGCTGTTGCTGCCAAGATGCCGGAAGAAGCAGTTAATGCTTTAGAGATGGCACGCGACAAATTTCCTGAAGACATAAAAATCATAAGCAGGCTTGGCAACTTGTATCAGTTAGCTGGACGAACAACTTCGGCAAAAGAGTGTTATGAAAGAATATGTGAAATTGCACCAAATGATCCAAATGCCTTAAAGGATCTTAAAGATGCCATGGCACAAGACAGTCTAAACACCGGTGGTTGGGAAAGATCTAAAACAAGTGGTGATTTTCGTGCAGCTGTTAAGGATAAAGATCAGACAGCAATGCTGGAAAAAGAGTCAAAGTCGGTAAAAAGTGAAGACGACCTGGATCTTCTAATTGCTCAAACCCTTGAAAAAACAAAAGCGGAGCCCGACAACATTAACTATCTCAGAGCATTATCAAGATACTATCATCAAAAACTTGATTTTGACAATGCAATAGCTACTCTTGCAAAAGCTCAGGAAAAAGTAAAGGGCGATCCTGAACTTGATGACACGCTGACAAAAATTAAGATTTCTAAATTTCAGTATGAGATTAAACAATTGCGTGAGGCAGGGAAGAATGAAGAGGCTGATAAACTTGAGGTAGAAAAAGAACAATTCATTGCCGATGATTTACAGGATAAAGTTCAAAGGTATCCGAATGATATGTTTCTTCGCTTTGATCTGGCTATTGTATATTATAAAAATGATTATATCAATGAGGCAATTCAGCAGCTTCAGCTTGCACAAAGAAACCCTAAGCTTCGTTCACAAGCCTTGTATTATCTGGGCATGTGTTTCAAGAAAAAAGAGCAATATGATATGGCTCTGAAACAACTTGAGACTGCCGTTGCCGAACTTTTCTCCATGGATGATAACAAGAAAAATATTCTATACGAATTAGGTGGTATAGCAGAACTTATGGGTGATAAAGAAAAAGCAGCTGAATATTACAAACAAATCTACTCTGTTGATATCAGTTATAAAGATATTGCAGAAAAGATTGACAATTTATATAAAAAGAGTTAAAAAATTATTTGATAAGTAATCGAAGGCGGATTATAAATCCGCCTTTTTCATTTTTGTACAGTCTCCCACTTGAGACCATAAAACATGAAACCGAGCATTCGACTGTCATTCACACCCAGCACTTCTTTAGGAGACCAGGGCTCAACTGAAATCTGTAATGGAACAAGTCCTGTTTTTGGATTCTCAAAGCTGAACTCGTACTCATATTCATCTAAGTCATCTGCAAACTTAGTTTTATGCACAACTCCATCAACTGTAACAGTTATTTCTCTTTCCTCGTGGTTCATATACCCGTCGCGAGCTTTAATCTTCAACTTATAATTATGTTCCCCCTCTTTAGTTGGCAGAACAAAATTAAACTTTCCAAATGTCCATCTGAAAATACCCGTCTTGTCTTCTTCAAGCGGATAAAATAGTGATTTTACTAAACCAACTTCTACAGAGTCCGGTTGGAAACTAAACGGTAAATTAGCGTTAATACATTTATAATCAAGCATAGCTCCATTTTCAGTCGTCAGAAACACTTGGTCTGAATTTTCAAGATGCATACTTGTCACCATGCAGCCAACTCCCATTCGTATATCTCTTTGATCCCATTTTTCCATAACTCTGTCATTCATTTTTATTACAGTTAAACCATTTGTTTCAGAATATAGAGGAAATACAGAACACATCGCAATAAATCCAACAGCATCAGTTTCTTTAATTTTGAGTTTTTTGTGAGCAACCATTGACTTTGCATTATAAATTTCCATGGGTGCCTGAGTATCGTTCTTAAGGGTCAGATTAACAAATTCAGATTTAATACGATCAGCTCCCCTATCATTAAACAAATATATCTTATTTACATTCTGATAAACATTGTGATGAACCTCTTTATCATCAATAAAAATTTTAAGCGGCACAACTTTTTGAGCTCTATTTAAATACAACATTTCTGCATATATTGCAGGAATGCCATTTTTACAGTATGTAACAGGTATATTAAAATTTTGACTTTGTCCGGGACGCAGCTTATAGTTGTAACTAAATTTAATAACCTCACCCCTGGAAATCAGCTTCGTTAATGTGTCTGCAAATACGGGCTTACCATCTTTAAGTTTAAAAGTTATTCTAGCAGCAGGTTGTTCAAAACGAACATAATCCACGGGGTAATAGTTGTCAGACTTTACATCAATTATTTTAGTATTGTCAATATAGAGCTCATAATTATTTGTTATTCCTTTTGTATCAAAATACAAAAAACTAATTTCGTCATCAGGTACATTAATCGTAGTTTCAAAAACATCGTTCGTCCATGGGGTTAACTTATATATGGACAAGTTTTTCTTATCTGTTATGCTAGAAGCCTTATATTTATTCTTATCAATTATTTTAATCTTATCGAGATTATAGAAGTGAGATAAAAGTTGATAATCCTCAATACTCCTGTCAAAGAAACCTCTATGTTTGGGATCTTTATCACTGTTGTCAATAAAATATAAAGTAATACCTTTTGAATTAAAATAATCCATAATATCTTCAGGATTCATAAGTCTCTTCAAATCATTATACCTAATGATATTCAGCTGCGTATATGCTCCAAGCTGCTCCATAAAAAGACGGTTTACCAGAACAATTGAATTCTCCTGATCTTTAACGGCATCTTCCACCTCTAAACATAACTTCTGCATATTTTCATAATTCAGCCTTGCCGGAGAAACTTCATATGGAGAAAATTTAAAAACATATGCAACAAGAACAAGGCAGCCAAAAATTGATATCATCTCTTGACGATACTTCCTTGAAAAAAGCTTACATGCCTGTTCTGCAATAAAGAAAACTCCATATATCAAATAAAATGCATAGAAATAGTTAAGGAAAAACATATGTCTTAAATCGGCATTGCCCCATTGGAGATAGAGAGCAAGATGGAATACGACACAAAAGAACATTGCTCTGCCGCCAAAACTACGCACAAATGATGTCACCATTCCTATAAAAGCAAGCACAAGCATAGGAATTGCAAAAAACTTAATTTTTGAATATATGTTAATATAATTTATAATTGTGTCGTGAGCATTATTAGGGTTCATCCCGCTAGCCCATGTTTCATTTGTATATGAAGCTGTTGCACGAATCGTCTGCAAACTTACAAGCGGATTACCTGTGCCATTAAGGTTTTGGACTAATAGAGGTAAAACACCAACAACAAATGCAATAACTGCAAATGCAATAATCAATAACTTGTCCTTTCTTCTCCAGAAACTTTTTTCAATTACGACAGCTAAAGCAATTCCAAGGGCATATATTATGTTTGCCTCTTTTACAGCACATGAAAAACCCAATAACAAGCCGGCAATTATAACCCAAAAAGTTTTACCTCCATTTATAAGTTTTATGACAGCAAAAAGACCAAAAAGAATTAGTGTATAAAAAAGAGCTTCCCGCCAGGGATAAGAAAACTGATTAAAAGTAATTGGATTAATCAGAACAACCAGCAAAGTTGACAAGCCGGCAAAGATAGTTCCATTAATGCCTTTTTTATATATTGCCTTGCAGCACAGGAAGCAAGCAGTCAAAGATGCATATAGAAGAAGCAGATTTGAGTGCAGCATTAACCATGTTCCACCCAAGGTAAACATCAGAGCCAGAAACAGCGGATATCCGCAGGCAACCGTGCAGGCGACTGAACCATTCTTTAAGATATGAGTATTCCAGACAATACCCTGATGCACTTCCCCTGTTTTACTGTTCTCACCAATAAAATCCCATAATACTCCTCTTAAATTAAAGTTACCTATGCTGATAGAACGTGCAAAAGTTGTATATGTATGTGAATCGGCATTAATTGTTCCATAATGATTTACCCATAATGGATAAACTATCTTTAGAGCACCTATCAAAAGCATAACACCAATTAAGATCTTAAACAGAAGACCAAGTAATTTTCTCTCTTTTATCGATGCCCCAATTGATTTCTGCATAGATTGAGCATATCTGTCTGTTATTACCGGCCAGGAAAGCTCTTTCTTTGCTCTCTCGGCACCGGCTGCAGCCAGTGACGACCTAAAATCTTCATCAGTCAGAAGTTTTTCAGCTGCATCAATCATTGCCGGATAATTTCCCACATCTACCAGCACCCCTGTCTTTCCATCTAAAACAGCCTCCGGAATTCCGCCAATTCTTGTTGCCAGCGATGCCGCACCACCGAGGGCTGCCTCAGAAAAAACAATTCCAAATCCTTCCACGTCTCCGGGGACATCTAAACAAGGCAGTGTGAAAATGTCACAGTGATAATAAAGCTTTGTCAGATCATTATTAGAAACCTTACCTAAAAGAAATACATTGTCTCCAAGATTTAACTCATCAATTTTGGCTTGAATCTTATCTTTCAAACGGTCTTTATGTGCCAGAGATTTAGTTGCATCCTCTCCTACAACCAGATACGCAACATTCGGGTATTTTTTAATCAACTCAGGCATTACCTTTTCAACAAACTCCAGAACCCCTTTACGCTTGATCAGTCGACCAACAGAAAGAATAACCTTTTTGCCTTTAATTTTTTCAAAGATTTCCTCGCAGCCCCTCGGAGGTTCCTTGTCATATAATTCAGCACAGACACCGGGATATATAACATCAATCTTGCCAGGTTTACAGCCTGCTTCAATTAATAATCGCTTGGTATTTTCACTATTTGCAGCGAGACGCGAAGCTCTCTTCACAAGAAATCTGACACATAGCTGATAGATTCTGCCACCATATAATATATCACTTCCGTGCATAAGAACAACATAAGGAATTCTAAGAAAGAAATATGAAACAAAAGCTGCCGGAGCCGTTACAATGCTGCCGCATAAAATAACATCAGGACGCTCTTTTAAACAGAACTTAAATGATGCAAAAAGAGAATATAATACATAGAACTTTAAACCAGGTTTTCTGCATCGGTAAACTTGTGAATCATTTTCCGCTTCACTGCTGTAAGAGGTGATGGCATAAACATTATGCCCGATTTTTTTTAGTCCTTTATAAAGGTGTTCCACCACATATTCAATACCTCCAAGAACAGGCGGAAAATTCCAAGAAAGAAACAAAACTTTCATAAACTCCCTCAAACTAATTTTTTTTATTCAGTAAATACTCAACTTTTTTTACTCTGAAAAGAGTTTCATCCTGTGCAACTCGAATTCGATCAAGCATATCCGCGACCATACCTATAAAGAATAGAGAAAATGCACCAATTAAAAATACCAAACTAACCACCCCCGACCATTTATGCGGTGTAAACATGCCGGTGTTTATCTTCACAGACATCAAAAATCCAAAGAAACAGACAGATAATAAAAGAGAGAATAGAGACAACATTCCAAAAAACTTTAATGGTTTATAATCTCTGTAAGTTTTTAAGATTATTGTTGCAGCTCTCCAGCCATAATTAAACAGATTTGAGGCTACTCTCGACTTGCCGTGTTCTCTAACGCCCCGAATCTTAACCGGAACCTCCTCAATAGTTAATCTATTGAATGCCAGAGTAAGAAATGTCTCATGTGTGTATGTAAAGTCACCTAAAAGCATCAGACGCAAATATGCATTTCTTGAATAAGCTCTGAATCCACAAGAGACATCATAGAACTTTTTCTTGATCATTGAGCTTAACCAATGTGCAATCATATCGTTTCCAAAACGTTTTGCCTTTGGCATCACCGGAGCTAAATCTTTATCCATAAACCTTGATGCCGTAACAAAATCAGCACGACCTTCTATAATCGGCTCAATTACCTGAGATATATCCTTTGGATCAAACTGACCATCTGCATCAATTGTAACAATAATGTCTGCATTTAACTCACTTGACTTTGAAATTCCTGTTCTGAATGCAGAACCGACCCCCTTGCAAGTCTCATGTGACACTACTATCGCACCGGCTTCGCATGCAAATTCAGCGGTCTGGTCTGTAGAACCATCGTCTACAACTAAAACCTGAATTTCATCTACACCTTTGAAACTTTTTGGTATTCTACTTATTACATCAGCAATAGTAATCTCTTCATTAAGAGCCGGAATCTGAACGACTAACTTCATACTATAATTTATTCCTCTAACCATTCCCAAGCTTCTTCAAGCTCGTCAGCATCAAAACATTTTATTTCAAACTTTAAAAACACAGAAAACACCTTAACACCTGCAGTCACATATGAAGGACCTCCAACAAGTGCTATCTTTTTAAAAGATTTACAGTGTTTGAAGCCAAATTTGGCATCATCGATAATTGCTTGAGTTTCCCATCCTTTAAAATCTTCATCCATATATAGCAAAGATGAAACTTGGCCATACTTATTAATCAACTTATCTAAGGCAGGAACCCAGACATTTTCATAATCCTCATGTGTAAGTTTGTCATATGCTTCAACTGCAAGAATATCGTCATGACTCTTGTCTAATATTTTAATCATTTTGTCACTCCTATCTTTATTGTGGTTCTGTCAAAAGTTTGCAGGCTGGCCTGCATCCAATCCTTTATAAATAAAGAAGATACAGCCACTTTTTTGTTATCCCTACAGTTTCTTTTTAATTTTAGTCATCGGGGACGATGACCCTCCCGGGGTAAACTTGCAATTTAACACTGATCTGCAAGGTTTACTTGGGAGGGAGAGCCCCTCCGTCCTCGGTAGGACATTACACTACGTTTCATTGCTGTCGCAGGCTCCAGCCTCACTTCCTTTGTCGTGTCTCGGACACCTCCCCTAAACAGGGCAGGAGCTAATACGTCCTCGGCGTCCGCATTAGAA
>CAYTUX010000054.1:0-14961 GCA_964441455.1 uncultured Victivallales bacterium
AATAGCTTGTATTCTGCTAATAGCTGGGTTTTAATGGCAACGCATTCTTCTTGTCTCGTCAGTGGTCACGTAGGGCGAAGGTGGATCTTTTTTCGTGTATTTTCGTGACTTTCGTGGTTATCATCTTCTTTATTAATTCTTTTGGTTGCGGCTACGCCACGCTATGTCCTCTGCGTCTCTGCACGAAAAATTCTTTTGGCTGCGGCTATGCCGCCCTAAGTTTATTAATTTCAAATGCCGTAAATAGGATAATAGATTTGTAATTGAATGAGTTGTTAGGATATATAAGTGCGCGAGGCAATAGAATTCGCATCTTGTAAGGTATTATATATTAGTTCTCAAACTTAAATACGCACTCATCGGCACGAATTAGTTTGAAATCTTTTTTGGCAATTCGCTCTACAAACACTTTTGATGTGTGAAATTTTTCTTGCTGTTTTTTTATCTGTTCTGTTTCAGCAACAAGTGCAGCATTTTCATTTTTTAATTTATTTTTTTGCTTTTGAAGAGCAAGCAATTTCTTTGTAGGTTCATCAAAAATGAAACCAATTCCTCCTAAAAGAAAAAGTGCGAATATAAAATAACATATTTTTTGTACTAGAAGCCAAGGTTTCATATTTTTTTTACTCTTGCAAGTCTTTAATTAACAATTAGTTAGAAAATTTTGTATGCCAGTTCAATATTCCTGTATACAAATATATGGTATTAAAATACTTTTTTTTTAAATAAAAATCAACATAAAAATGCATTTTTTTTATTTTTTTCTCTGTTTTTCCGGTTGAAGCCTCTCTTCGGCTTCGCCTTGAGTCGCAACGAGTCAAGGTTGTAACCGTTTTGAACTTGCAACGAAGATCGTTGCGTTACCTTAAAAAAATGTAAAAGTTAAAGTGTAAACTGTAAACTATTATGTTGCTTCGCAACCTTATATATATAAATGCCGCTGGGGACTTCGGCGCTCCCATAAAACACTTGCCGAGTTTTTCCTTCAAGCTCAGCACTCACCGACAAACATGCTAGCTTTGCTAGTCCCGAAAAGCGGGAACCAAGGACTAAAACTTTCGAAAACCTTTTAACTTATCTATATAAATACCTCCGGAGGCATTCCAAAGTTTACAATTTTTATCTGTCTGCGGAGCTTTTCCAACATTAATCATTAATAACTAACCATTAACCATTGTTTCAGGCGGCTATGCCGCCCTATGTCCTCTGTTTCTCTAACGTAGCGGGTGGTTAAAACTCTTCTCTTATCTCGCTATTTTGATTTTAATAACGTACGGAGTAATTACTGAGCGGTGTACAGAGATATTGACAGTGCCTGGAATCTTTATTTGATTTAAAATAGGTTTGATTTGATTGTCTGTTTTGGATCTTTTCGAGTTAAGTTGGCTATCATAAGATACTATCATATATATTGCATATACATCCAGATAGTCTTCAATAAGTGATATTGTTTTAGGAATGTCAAATATTGCAAAAGCAATTGCATTTTCAGGAATATCTGTATCCTTGTAAATATTATGTTCATGATTTGATATTATTTTGTTTAATACCGAGTATGATGATGAGAAAATTGTGAGTTGATTTTTGGTGGTAAAAGAAATTTTGTCAGAGTCTGATTGTCGGGCATATTTGTTATTATCGCTTGTCATTGTAAATATGTTAATGTTGCTGTTTTCAACTTCTTTTAAGTATATTTGGCTTTCTGACGTACTGAAGTTTTTAATTATTTTGAATATCAATTGTTCTTTCTGTTGGTCTGAAATTTTAAAACCTGTAATAATTGATGGTGTTTTCAATTTAAGAACTTTTCCGCTATATTTTTGAGCTGAACTTGAAATGAATGCAGGGGTGGTTTCTATGTTTTGTATAGTTTCAGAGATGCTATCCTGAATATTAATGTATTGCTCACATATTGTTGTAAAGAATTTAGGTGTTGAAGCAATGAATAATGTGGGGTAGTAGTTTAAGGTTTCAATCATATTTGATATATCGCTTGCTTTCAATGTTTCAAAATTAATTATGTCATCTAATGGATAGATGTTAATATGTGTTTGATTTGGTGAAAATTCTCCCAATGAGAATAATACAATTTCTGAAATATTTGAGTGTGGATAAGACGGAAAAAAAAATCCTCTGTTTTGGGTAGGAATATCTTTTAGTTGTTCAATAACCATCTGGACAGCTGATGATTCGGTGGAAGCTGAAATTTGTTGCATTATTTTTTCTATTGGTGCTGTTGATTCTGAAATGGTGAAAATCAACATTCCATCAGAAAAGGTAAAGTTTATTTGCGATTGATCTATTATTGATGTCCATATATTTTGGTTGCTTTCAGTTTTTGTTTTAAATAAATTCTTATTTTTATAGAAAGTAAGTATCAGTTTTGCAATCTGCTGCATGCTGTTAATCTGAAATATTGCAAAAAAACACTCTTCACCGGTTTTGCCTGTATGTTTTGAATAACCAAAGGCTGTCTTTTTTGATAGAACTTTGTTAAACATACAAAAAACCTTTTTGTTATCTATGTATGCCTTAACTTCAGGATGATTGATATATGGAGCTGCAAAATATTTTATAGGATGAGATTTCAGTATGTCATCAATTTGAATGCCGATATTGTATTGTTCAAAAAATATTGTTGTATTTGCAGGGATTGCCTTGTAAAATTTATCTTCAGAGAATGGAGTATATATGAAAAAGATTATAATGCATATAATCAAAAATAGTGTTGTTAATATTGTTTTTCTCTTTTTCATATCTCTTGTATATATATTTTAGAATTAGTTGAGTTAATGTACTTGAATTTATTACACGTGGAAATGTAGCAAATATACAATTATTTTAAAAGTTAAAAGTTTAAATCAATTATTTGTTCCCCTGTTTTTCTGGTTAAATGCTGTTTTCGGTCGGCGACTCAGCTACCAAAAAAGCAATTAACTCTGCAATTATCATCAAAACACTTTATGTTTGGTAGCCGGATCGGCATCCGTTAAACTAATTTTTAACTTTATCACCCAACGGGTATGATGTTTGAAATTGTTACTTTTTGGGTGATAAAGTTGAAAATTATATTTTAAAGGCGGGGTGAAGCACCCCGACCCTACAGAAACAATTTGCAATCAACCATTTAGCTTTTATTGCAGCATCCGCAACTGTAGGGTCGGGGTCCGTGACCCCTCCAAAAAGGATGTCCAACCGAAAAATTAAGGGTTTTATTATGTTGAAGTATTTTATGCTTGAAAAAGTTTGGTTTATATGGTCTGATTATATAATGTTTTTTTTAATTATAGATTAATGGAGTAATATGCAAGTAATAGATTTATGTGGTAGTAGTTGGAGTCTTAAGAAAAAAGGTAGAAAAGAATTAACAGAAGCAGTTGTGCCGGGTTGTGTACATACAGATCTTTTAAGAGAGAATAAGATTGAAGATCCTTTTTATAGAGATAATGAACAGGATTTGATGTGGATTGGAGAAAGTGAATGGGTTTATACACGAGAATTTAAGGTTGATGATTATACACTTTCATCAAAATGCACAATTTTAAGTTGTGAAGGTCTTGATACTCTTGCAGACATATACATTAATGGCAAGAGAATTGCCTCAACAGACAATATGTTTAGGACATGGGAGTTTGAAGTTGGGGAATATCTTAAAAAGAAAAATACTATTAAGATTGTTTTTGCATCAGCTGTTCAATATGTAAATAAAGCAGCAGAAAGAAGATCTTTCAAAGGAGGTGGTTTTATTCCAAATGGTTCATATCTTCGTAAGGAGCAGTGCAATTTTGGTTGGGATTGGGGACCTATGTGTGTTACAGCAGGAATCTGGAGACCAATAAAGCTTATATCATACAATTTTTGCAGGATGGATAATGTTTATGTTAAACAAAATCACAAAAAGAACAGTGTTGATCTTGATGTTGAAATAAAGATGCAAGGACCAGCCCTGACAAAACTTTCTGCATGTGTTAAGATTTCATATGAAGGTGAAGTTGTTGCTCAAGATTGTCTTGCGCTCAAAAAAGGTAAAGGTCAAACAACAATTTCTATAAAGAATCCTGAATTATGGTGGCCAAACGGTATGGGAGAACAGAATCTTTATGATATTTCGGTTGAAGCATACCAGGGAGAGGGTGAAACTAATTTATTTATGGACAGCTGGAAAAGAAGAATTGGGCTTAGAACGCTTGAATTAATTCAGGAAGATGATCAGTGGGGTCGATCTTTCTGTTTCAGTTGCAATGGTATTCGTTTTTTTGCAAAGGGAGCAAACTGGATACCTGCTGATGTTTTTCAGACTCGTGTTACTAATGAAATTTATGAACAACAATTACAATCTGCACAGGAAGCTAACATGAATTTTATTCGTGTCTGGGGTGGAGGAATTTATGAAGAAGATTATTTTTATGATCTTTGTGATGAACTTGGAATATGTGTTTGGCAGGATTTCATGTTTGCATGTGCGGCCTACCCTGCTGATCTTCCTGAATTTATGGAGAATATCAAACAAGAAGCGATCCAAAATGTACAGAGAATCAGGCATCATGCTTCAATTGCACTATATTGTGGAAACAATGAACTTGAGCAGTGTCATTGTGTTGGAGACGATGAAAACAAAGTGAAGATGACCTGGTCGGAATACAAAAGTCTTTTTGACAAACTACTACCAGAAATTGTAAAGAAGCATCACAGTGAAATTTCTTACTGGCCATCAAGTGAACATACTCCTATTGGAGATAGAACTGACACAAGAAATGCAAATAGTGGAGACGGGCATCTTTGGAATGTCTGGCATGGATGTCAACCTTTTGAGTGGTACAGAACATCATTTCATCGTTTCTGTAGTGAATTCGGATTCCAATCATTTACAGAACCTCAGACCACTTATACATTTACAGAAGAAAAGGATCGCAACATAACAAGTCGAATTATGGAGCTTCATCAACGTAGTGGTGTTGGTAACAGTCGTATTATGGATTACATGCTGAGATGGTACAGATTGCCAGTTGGATTTGAAAACACAATATGGTTAAGTCAAATTCAACAAGGTCTTGCAATTAAATATGCGGTTGAACATTGGAGGCGTAACACTCCAAGATGTATGGGTTCTTTATACTGGCAGTTAAACGACTGCTGGCCTGTTGCAAGTTGGGCATCAATTGACTATCTTGGTAACTGGAAAGCACTTCAATATATGGCAAAAAGGTTTTATGAGCCGGTGCTATTATCTGCCCTTGAAGATAAAGATACCGGTACAGTGGAGTTGCATATATCGAGTGATCAACTGTTTAAGTCAACAGCTGATTTAAAATGGTATGTGACAACATCATGTGGCAAAACTATTGCAGAAGGCACAAAGGTGGTTAAAGTTCCACAGAATTCAACATCAAAGGTTGAAACACTTCGGTTGAAGAAGTATTTCAAAGATTATCAAACATATGATATGATGATATTTGTTGAATTATATGATGGAAAAGAGATGATTTCATCAAACTTCTCAAGTTTTGAAAGACCAAAATACATGGAACTTGAAAATGATGCTTTGAGTTATGAAGTCAAACGCAACCAATCTGAAGTGATTAATGGGTGGGATGTTATTATTACGGCGAACAAGCCTGCTTTATGGTGCTGGTTGGAGGTTATGGGTGAAAAAGCTGTATATTCAGATAATTTTGTATGTTTAAGAGCAGGTCAGACATATACAATAACAGTCAAAACTGATAAAGACATGAGTGAAGCAACCTTCAAAAAAGCAGTTAGACTTAAGAGTATTGTTGATACTTACTAAGAAAGGAATAAATTTATGAAATACACGAGATATGGAAAGACAGAAATGCATGTATCTGCAATTGGTTGTGGAGGTATGAGATTTACAGAACCTTACGATTCAGATTCATGTCACGAGATGGTTCAATATGCCTATTCAAAGGGTATTAACTACTTTGATACGGCTCCAGGCTATACCGCCGATCAATCAGAGTTAATTTTTGGTCGAGCATTTAAAGACATGCTTAAGACTCGAAAAGAAAAGCCATTTTATGTTTCCACAAAATCAAGCAGCGATAATCCTTCAGATTTACGAAAAAATCTTGAAAGGTCCTTAGAGAGGATGGGATTGGATTATATTGATGTAATGCATGAATGGTGCATAACAAGCATGGAAGCATTTGAACACCGCAAAGCAAATGGAATTTTAAAAGAGCTAACAAAGATAAAAGAAGAGGGATTGGCAAAACATATTGCTATTTCGAGTCATCTTCCTGGAGAAGGTATTCGAGAGGTTTTAAATGATTATCCATTTGATGGAGTTCTTCTTGGTTACTGTGCAATGAACTTTCAATATAGGGACTCAGGAATTGATGCTGCATACAAAAACCAACAAGGTGTTGTATGTATGAATCCTCTTGCAGGCGGCTTGATTCCTGATTATCCGGAACTATTTGAATTTCTCAAAAAATCCGAAGATGAAACAGTGGTAGATTCCGCACTTCATTTTTTGATTGATGATCCCAGAATTAATATTGCATTGGTTGGTTTTTCAAACAATGATCATGTGGATCAAGCAATCAGGGCAATGGATTCATATAAACCACTACCCGCAGGCTACAAGGATTTGCTAAAAACAAATATCAGAGAAAACTTTAACTCAATATGTACTGGTTGTGGATACTGCAAAGATTGTCCAAAAGATATACCAATTCCGGCATTAATGGGTGCATACAATCAATTTCATATAACCAAAAAGCATCAGAACATGATTAACACCTTGTTATATCATTATGGAATTTCAAAAGAGAAGACAATAGAACATATTGACTCCTGTATTGAATGCGGAAAATGCAAGCGAGAGTGCACACAACTTCTGCCAATTATTGCCAGAATGAAAGAGATGAAAGAGATGATTCAAGCAAGCATGAATTAATATTTTTATCCTGCCATGCCGAGCTTTAAGGAAAAGATATAGAGCAGTATTGCAATTGTGACAAACGACAAAAGTGTTGTTACTGCAATTGCCACTGCTGTCAAGTGAGGATTACATTTAAAGTGTTCTGCCATTATATATGATGAAATGGCTGTAGGAGTTGCAGCCAGAATAACTGTTGCCAGCAGCATATACCCTCTTAATCCTAATAAATATGCCATAAAAAAACATATAATCGGTGCAACTATAAGCTTAACAAAAACACCAGACAATGTGCTTCTTAGAATTGAAAAATCTTTAACTTGTGCCAGCGTACTTCCTATTCCTATAAGAGCCAGAGGGAAAGCAATTCCTGCGAGAGAAGTTAGACTTCTCTCCCACATTTTTGGAAGAGTTATACTTAGAGCAGCAAATATTGCTCCTGCAAGAGAAGCAATTATTAAGGGATTCTTTAAAATACTTATGGTTATCTGTGAAGGGGAAGGTTTTTCAGATTCTTGCGAAAAAGTTGTTAAAATAATGACAGCTAAAATATTATAGGCAATCATTACAGGTGTTACACCAATAAATATAGATGAGAGGATTTCTTCTTGTGCCTCATTATTCATAACGCCATCAAAGACAAACAGAATTATTGGTACGCCAATATAAAACATATTAGAACGGTAACCAATCTGTACGATGGCACCCACAGTAGGTCTGTCAAATTTTAATGCTTTAGCAAGTACATATGATATCACAACGGCAATTAGCATGGTAATCCCATGTGCAACAGTAATCTTCCATGTTACGGCAAAGTTTAGTTCTGCTTGGGAAATTTTCAGGAACAAAAGAGATGATAATCCCACAAAAAAAGCCATTTTGTTAAGACCTGCCTGCATTGCAGGTGTCAGAAACTTGATTTTGTTGAGAAAGAATCCTAAAGAAAGAATTGCAAATATTGGGAAAAGGACATCTAATATATATAGAGTATGCTGCATGACTAATTTATTTTGTTTGAGTTGACATATTAACAGATTTAAAACCGGCAGTTCTTGACATTTCCATAAGGTCAACAACCACGCCATACTTTACATCTCTGTCAACAAATAGAATAATAGTTTGTTCCGAATTCACATTGTTGAAATCAATCATATCTTTTTTCAATCTTTCTTTCTGTTCTGCTTTATTCAGTATGAATCTTTTATCATTAAAAAAAACGATGTTCATTGAGTTCGTTCCACTTTCAATAGATGATACAACAGCCGATATTGAGTAAGATGTTCCCGAAGAGAAATCTTGTTGCGGCAGCTCTACTTCTATACCAGGAACAAGAAATGCCGGTTTAACCAACCAAATGGCGAATGAGCATACAACGATCAAATCAATCCATGGGATACTTGCAAAGAATGAATTTCTATTTGTACCATATGGCAGAAATTTTCTTCTGTATTTAGATTTTCCAATGATATCTTTAATCATTTTTTTTATTTCCATTTGTTTTAAAGAAGGAGATAGTCTCATATGAAGCTTGTTCCATATCCATAACAATACGATCAATTTTTAGGGACAAAAGATTCAAGGCTGCATAACTTGGTATTGCAACCATAAGACCTGCAATTGTTGTAATCAGAGCAATATACAATCCTGACATATAATCGGCAGACTGCACCAGCGGAAGCTCCTGATTAATTATGAGCAGATATCTGAATATACCAAGAAAAGTTCCCAAAAGACCCAATAGAGGAGCAAGTTGAGCAATAGACATAATAACAATCAGTCGTCTTTCCATTCTGGATATTTCACATTGAGATGCTTCTTCTGCGAGTACTCTTAAATCCTCTTTAGACTGACTGCTATGTTCAATGATGGTTCGTACAAGATATGCAATCGGACCAGGACTATTGTTGCATATAGCCATTGCTTCCTCTCTATTACCTCTTTTCAGAACATTAAACACCCCCATTGTAAAGTCATCTACTTTAAGTCTTGCTCTATGAAGGTGAACATAGCGTTCAACAAAAACTATTGCAGACAAAAGTCCTGCGAACAATATCAACCAGAGGACAATTCCTCCCTGACTCATTATCATATTTAATTCCATAAATTTTCCTTTTTCATTATAAAATATTAATAGAATGCCCACCAATATTTCTTTTTAATCTTTTTAATTCGTTGTTTTATATTCTCTGACGAACTCTCATTCAGGTCTTCAACTTTTTGCAATATATTTACAACTTTTTTCCAATCTTCCAATCTTTCTAATATATCAGCACCACTGATACCGGCAAGAGTCACCCACTCTTTCACACTACTGTCATATACTTTACCGTTTTCAATATCTTTCTGATACCTTAAAATGACATTTTCATAATACTGATCCAGAGCCGCATCCATATTATTGAGTTTTTCATAGGTTTTGCCTATTTTATATGCAGCCTGAAATGCAAGTTCAGGAGGGGCTTCATCATCTTCTGTGATTGTCTTATAGCATTCAATACTTGTATCATATCTGCCGTTGTCATCAATGGCAATAATTAAATTGCAATCACCCTTTCTTCCAAGTGCCGCATATTTAATTTCTGATTCAGGATATTTATTAATGATTTCGTCAAACAAAACAATTGCTTCAGAATATTTTGCAAGTTCAGTCAGAGCATCTGCTTGAGCAAAGTATGCATAAGGAACAACATACGATTCAGGATACTGTTTAATCAAGTTTCCAAGGAGCTCAATTGCTTCGGAATATTTCTGCAGTTTTACGGCACTACGCCCTGCCTGCAAAAGAGCAATAGGGGCAAAACTTGAAGCCGGATTTTCATTTGCACATTTGACAAATATTGTTTTTGCTTTCTGATAATCTTCAATATTAAAGTATAGCTTAGCCATCCAGAACTTAAGTTTTGCAGCATATTCAGATTTCGGATATTCTTTTAGGAACTCTTCACTACTTTTCAGACTGACATCATCATTACCCAGCCAGTAATTAACAATACATATCATATATAGAGCTTTTTCTTTTTGCGGAAAATCAGGAAACATAGTCACTACATTTTCAAAGTCCACCAATGCAGATGCAAAATCAAACATTCTATAATGTAATTCACCTCTGCCGATATATGCTGTTGCCAAAACTTCATCAGATACATCTGCAGCAATTGCGCCGGTATATACTTCCACAGCAGTCTGCAAATCACCTTTTTCAATGTATAAATGAGGCAACTGCAACCAGCATTTTTCAACAATTTTTTCATATTCGCACTGATCTTTCAATTCTGTGAGCAGAGCAATTGCCTCTTCATACTTTTTTTGTTTATAAAGAGTTTCCGCTATCTGATATTTTGCCTGAGAGACAAGGGATGACTCCGGGAAATTTACTACTAAATTACTATAAACGCCCTGAGCAAGAACAAATTGTTTGTTATTAAATCTTTCATCCGCCTGTTTATATGTGTACAATGCTTTGTCCTCTTCCGAATCGGATAATTTTGCAGCCTTTTCAAAAGCAGCAGCAGCTTCAGAGTAGCGTTCCAGTTTATTAAGAGTAAGAGCCATTCCCGCATAAACTTTTGAAAAGTAAGATTGGTCATCAAAGCTTTCCAGATATTTTTGATATTCCCGAAGTGCTTCTTCATACAATCCATTATCAAATAGAGAAAGAGCAAGATTCAACTGACTTGATGCGGCAAACTCGGATTGAGGATATTCTCTAATAACTTTTCTTACCTGCTCAATTGAATCAGCATTAATATTATTTTTCAGGTTTAAATTTGCAAGTTTAAACTTGCCCTGAGCTTGACTTTCGGGGTCTTCAACCAACTCAATTCCCTTACTATAAGCAAGAACAGCATTAGTGTACATATTTGGTATTTCAGCATATATATCACCAAGAGCATAAGCAGCAGCAGATTTAACTCCAGACAAATATTGATCAGAGTCAATAATCTCCTGCAGAGTACCGGCTGCCAATGCTGTTTTATCCTGCTTACGTAGGGCACCGGCTAACAGCAACATTCCTTCCTGGTAATCATCTGATTTGTCTGATTTAAGTAATGTCAAAACTTTTTCAGCCTCTTCATATTTTTCAGCTTTGTATAACAACTTACCATAGTTCAAAATAATCATCTTATCTGAATTTGTATTTACCAGAGGCATAATATTTTGATAAACACCAATTGCACTGTTCAAGTCCGACAATTCCAGATAATCCCAGGCAAGCACCTCCTGCAATCTTAAATTTTCACCTTTATTATCAATATTATTGATATAAGAGATAGACTCATCATAAGCACCCTTTTTATATAAAGTTGAAGCTTTAATAAAATTGGCATAATGATTTGTATTTAGAATATCTTGATGCTGATTTAACAAATTCTCAACCTCTTCATACAAAGCCTGATTATATAAAAGTTCCAATTTTAAAGATAAAGCATCTATCAACTCTTTATTTTGCAACTCCATTGAAAAAGCTCTATTCAGATTTGTCTCTGCAACTGAATAAAACTCATCATTGATAGCTATCTTGGCATTATGAAGGAGGTTAGATATTGACATTTCCTGTGCTTGAATTATTGTTGCGATACAACTACCGGCAAAAAGAATTACTAATTTTTTATTTATTTTTATCATAATACTTTTTTTAAAAATTGTCCTGTAAATGATTTTTTACAATCTGCAACTTCTTGCGGGGTTCCGGTTGCAATGATTTTTCCGCCTTTTTCTCCACCTTCCGGTCCCAAGTCGATAATATAGTCACTTGCTTTAATTACGTCAAGATTATGTTCAATAACAATGATAGTATTTCCGGAATTTTTCAATTTCAGTAATATTTTCAACAATTTATGAACATCAGCAAAGTGCAGCCCTGTTGTTGGTTCATCAAGGAGGTACAAAGTTTTCCCGGTTGATCTTTTACTCAACTCACCGGCAAGTTTAATTCTCTGTGCCTCTCCTCCGGAAAGGGTTGTTGCCGCCTGACCAAGTTTCAAGTATCCAAGTCCCACATCTAAAAGGGTCTGCAATTTTGTTTTAATTGCCGGAATATTTTCAAAGAATTCAAGAGCTTCTTCAATAGTCATTGCAAGAACATCAGCAATATTCTTATGCCTATATTTTATCTCTAGTGTTTCCCTGTTGTATCGTGAGGCATTACATTTTTCACATGGCACATAAACATCCGGCAGAAAATGCATTTCAAGTTTAAGGTATCCATCGCCCTTACATGTTTCACACCTTCCACCTTTAACATTAAAACTATACCGCCCTGGTTTATAACCTCTCACCTTTGAAGCAGTGGTTTGGGCAAAAAGATTTCTGATTGGAGAAAAAGTTCCTGTATAAGTGGCCGGATTACTTCTTGGTGTTCGTCCAATTGGCGACTGGTCAATGAGAATAACTTTGTCAATCAGGTGGAGTCCATCAATACCATCATGCTTACCCGGATGTTCTCTTGAGCCATGAAAATGTCTGAAAAGTGCACGTTTTAGGATTGAATCCACAAGAGTACTCTTTCCGCTGCCCGAAACTCCCGTAACGCATGTAAAAACACCCAGAGGAAACATAACATCAATACCATTCAGATTATTATGAGCTGCATTTCTAACGACAAGAGACTGCTTTGGATCTACAGCAACTCTTTTGCCATCAAACACAACACCTTTTTCACCTCGAAGATATTTGGCAGTAAGAGATTTTTCTGATTTCAGAAGATCCTGCAGTTTCCCCTCAAAAACAATTTCACCGCCATGACTGCCCGCTTTAGGTCCCAAATCAATTATATAATCAGCTTCTCTAATCATCTGCTCATCATGTTCAACAACAACGACTGTATTACCAATATCACGCAGTTCTCGAAGCATATTAATAAGTTTATTATTGTCCCGAAGATGCAGTCCAATTGTCGGTTCGTCCAGAACATACAGAACCCCAACTAATCCGGAGCCAATCTGCGTTGCCAGTCTAATTCTCTGCATTTCACCGCCGGAAAGACTACCACTCTTTCGGTCAAGAGTAATATATTCCAAACCAACGTCCAGCAGAAACTTCAGCCTGTCTTTAATCTCGCCGAGAACTTCCCCCACAATTTTTATATTGGATTCATCTAGCTGAAGATTGGCAAAAAAAGCCACAGCATTTTTAACAGACATAAAAGTGATATCAGCAATTGATTTATCTTGTATGGTACACGCCAGAACTTCCGGGCGAAGACGAGCACCATGACACGCAGGACACTCCTGACTTGACATATATCCCCTAAGTCTTGCTCTGGCGGCATCACTATCTGTTTCCTGAAATCTTCTATGCAGACTGGCAACAATGCCTTCAAACGGCTTTGTGACCGATCTGGCCCCCCTTCGTCTCCAAAACTGTAAAGTAACATCAAAATCTGTCCCATAAAAGAGCCAGTTTTTCTTTTCTTCGGGGATATCTTCAAACGGTATATATCTATCAATACCAAAAGCATCGCAAGCGGAATTAATAAGTCTTTTATAATAGAGAATCATTCTCTGTCCGCCTCTTCTCCATGCATGCAATGCACCCTCTTCAACAGACAGACTCTTATCAGGGACAAGCAGATCTTCATCAAAAACCATCAATTCGCCAAGACCTGAACATTTTGGACAAGCTCCATAAGGACTGTTAAATGAAAAAGTTCTTGCACTCAGCTCTTTAAAACTTAATTTGCATTTCGGACAAGCATATTTTTCTGAAAAGTAAGTATCATTCCATTTGCCGGCTTGATCAATCAAAGCAATCATCTGACCTTCACCAAATTTCAAAGCCAGCTCAACAGAGTCAGTAATTCTGGAACGAATTTTGTCACTGATAACCAACCGATCAATTACGATATCAATATTATGCTTCTTTGTTTTAGCCAATTTGGGGATTTCATCAACGGAACATATTTCGCCATCAACGCGAACACGTGTAAATCCCTGTCTTTTAACACCATTGAACACTTCATCGTGATTTCCCTTGCGTCCATCAACAATAGGAGCAAGAAGCATGACCTTAGTTCGTTCATCTAGATCCATAAGGGATTCAACAATTTCTTCTGCATTCTGGCTGGAAATCACATCGCCGCATTCAGGGCAATGGGGCTGACCGATTGCAGCAAATAGTAATCTCAGGTAATCATGAATTTCTGTTGTAGTTGCCACGATGGAACGCGGATTGCTCCCTGAGTTTCTTTGTGAAATTGATATTGCAGGAGACAACCCGATAATATTATCAACATCAGGTTTCTGCATTTGATTAAGAAACTGGCGGGCATATGCAGAAAGACTTTCAACATACCTGCGCTGTCCTTCTGCATACAAGGTGTCAAAAGCAAGAGATGACTTTCCGGATCCACTCAATCCGGTAACAACAGTCAGTTTATTACGTGGAATTGTAACACTGACGTTTTTCAAATTGTGCTCTTTGGCACCAATAATTTTTATATCATCGCTCATCTATATTTTCTCTTTAGTATAATCTTGAAATTATACTAAAACAGAATAAAATTACAAGAAGAAATTAAATTAATCAGTGGATAGATTAGAGAATTTTGTTATACTGTTCGGTGTCATCTATTATGAGGCAATAGAGATGTTCTATTTAATCCGTTCGGTGTCTAGTTATTATGAGGCAACACGCCATAGTTTACAGTTTACCATTTAAAGTTTACAGTTTTTTAAAGGTGATTTACCTTTTTAACAGCTTCATCAATATCGTTTGAGGTGAATCTTTTAATGAGCTTGGTTTCAAGCTTTCCACTTTTGTCATAAAACCAAAATTGTGGTAAAGTTTTTATATCATATTGTTTTATGAATGGATTCTCCCAGTCGGTTATCGTTATACGAACAGGTTTAACTTTTATTCTTTTGTTATTCTCCAAACTCTTAACATAATTCCATGTTCTGGTGCTCTGCATAAGATCCGGCATATGAAGCTGAATAACAGTAACTATACCTTTTTGAGCTAACCCAACTTCCGCGGACTAAAAAAAAACATATTTTTTTCAAAAACACCTAACATTCTTACAGGTAGCGACTTACATATTAATACGTCTAATTTCG
>CAYTUX010000055.1:0-18817 GCA_964441455.1 uncultured Victivallales bacterium
GTTTAACATTAGATTGGAAAAGGGGAGGGACAGCGTCCCCGCTGTCCGCCAAAACTAATTTTCATCCCGCCTTGCGGGATCACCCAACGGGTGGCAAAATAATGTGCTTTTTGCTAATTCTATAGGTCACTCTCTTCGTTCGTTGCTGTCACAGGCTCCAGCCTCGCCAAGGCGTTTACTGAAACTACTGTTGTACCTCTCAACCAGAAATCTAAGGTCTGAACATATTAAAACAAAAATAATTCAGGCTGTTTTAACTCCTTTATAAAAGCATGAAATTCGTACTCCTCATAAAACTTGACAAGTTCATTGAAGTTCGGTTGGTGAACTTTAAGATCAGACAAATCAATGTTGTCTAACTCAACATCGCAATCCAGACTTACAAGTTCGATATTTCTCCTGATAACATCAATTGAGTCAGTAAGTTTTTCACAGAGTTTTTTGTTTTCAATCTTGGAAATAGACTCTTCTAGAGGCTCTAAAGTCTTAATATCATTTAAAATTTTTGAGGCTGTTTTGGGACCGACACCCGGAACGCCTGCAATGTTATCGGCATTATCTCCAACTAAAGCAAGCCAGTCAACTATCTGATCGGGATAGACTCCGGTTTTTGCCTTTACCTCATCAACACCTATTTTCACCGGATTCCCGGAAACCGTAACCATCTTTATGTTATCATCAATCATCTGCATCATATCTTTATCACCTGTGGCAACAAGAATTTCCTCATATTCAGATTTGTAATTTTTCCCAATAGTTGCTATAATATCATCCGCTTCCTGCATATCTACTTTAATAGTATGAATATTTGAAACTTTTAGAAACTCATTTAGTGGAGCAAATTGATTTCTTAGTTCATCCGGCATAGATGGCCTGTTAGCTTTATATTCAGGCAACAGTTCCATTCTCTTTTTTGGTAGTCCTCCATCAAAAACAACAACTAAATCACTAGGTTGCCACTCTCTAATAGAACGATTCAGCATTCGTATAAAACCGAAGATTGCATTTGTTGCCAAACCATCACTACGGCTGATGTTTCTGACAGCATAAAATGCTCTGTAAAAATAAGCCATACCATCTATTATTAAAAGACTTTTAGACATATATCTCCTATATAGTCAATAAGCATAAAAAAAGCACGACATGATGTCGTGCTTTTCATAAAAAGATCTGTTATTCGCTTGAGACATCTGCCTCTTCCTGCAGCTTTTCTGCAATCAAATCAATACTCGTGTCCTGAACAGGACGACCAGCCGGGTCAACCAGTCTTGCTGTAACAAAAATTAATAAGTTACGCTTTTGACTTTGACTAGTCTTGCTTGTGAAGAATGTGCCGATAAGAGGAATATCGCCCAAGAAAGGTATCTTATCAACTGTATCCTCACGTTTTTCTGTAATCATACCACCCATAACAACTGTTGCACCATTGTATATTGAAATACTAGTCTGAACAAGTCTTGTATGGAAAAATGGCTGCTCCATGTTAAGCTGCTGAGCATTACCCTCCTGATCGGTATATGTCGTACCATAATTCTTCCAATCCGGTTCTGTAACAACTTCAGGAGTCATATTTAGAGTTATCATCTGACCTTCAGGACTTACATCAGGCTGTACAGTCAGAATCACACCAACTTCACGCATCTGAAAATCTTGAGGTTCAACTATACCACCAATAATAATAGATGTATCCTGATCTGTTTCACCTGTTACAGGTGTAACTTCATATGCTGTCGGATAGATATATTCTGTTACAACTTTGATAGTTGCTTCCTGACCTGTCTGTGTCGTAACTTTTGGAGATGACAGCAAATCTGCATGTCCTTTTTGTTCCAATGCATGAATTACCAAACCCAGTTCAGGATTTGTAAGGATACCGGCAATAGAAAGAACAGAATCATTTACTGCAGCTGCATCTGTACCAACTACATCAGGGATAAATCTGTTGCCGGTTGTAAACCCGCCTTTTGTCTTGTTACCCAAAACATCAACTCTCGGAGCTGCACCCGGTGCATAATTACCCTTCTTTGATGCAACCGTATAGTCATCATTCAAAAACCACTCAAAACCTAAAGAGTTCATATCAGACTCATTAACTTCAACAAAACGTGCTTCAATCTCAATCTGGTTTGGAACAACATTCAACTCTTTTAGTATTCTCTCAAAATCAATTAAGTTGTCTTCAGTATTTGCAACAACAATTTTACCAATTTGTCTGATATACTTAATCTGCGAACCATCAGGCCATTTAACACCCATCTCCTGGAAAAAATCTTTCCATGAAGCAGCTGTTGAATCACCTAGATCTGTGTCATCACCAAGACCAAAACCTCCACCAACTCCGCCGCCTCCCATTGACATCTCACTGCTGACTGAAGGAATCTTGTCTTCAACTGAAGGTAGTACATCATATGTCTTGACAATAATTTTTCCATCGGGAGCACCTTCCGGAACAATCATAACAACAGAACCATCAATTCTGTATTTCAACTGAGATATTTCAGTAACAATTTTTAGTGCTTCCATTAAAGAAATATATCTTGAGCTGAATGTAATTGCTTTTGTACCACTACCGGAAGAAGATCGTTTTGAACTGGGAACAGCAAATGGATCAAGCTCTTCATCATCATCATCAGCAGATGCTGAATCCCCACCTAAATTAAGAATAATATTCACACCCTTTTCCTCTTGCGGAGAATCCGTTGTATCATACTCAATTGATGCTCTCTGTAAAAATTCAATAACATCAACAATATTTGCCTGCCGGAAAGTTAACTCTGGAATAACTATTTTTTCCATCTTTTCTGCAATACGAAGCTTTTGGCTATCTTGCAGCTGTTTTGGTTGATCAGCTGAAATTTTCCCTGAAGATTCCTTTTTAAGCACAACATAGCTTTTTGGTGTCCATTTATCTCTAACTTCAGCCATCATATTAGCTCGTGTTGCTTCAAGCTCTTTTGTATTTATTGCATGCTTGTTACGACCACAAGTTTCTAACAATCTTATGGCATCTCTATTATATGGTTCGATAGCTAAAACACCTTCAAACATCAAACCTGCTTCATCATAATTTCCGACAGCCATATATTCCTTGCCCTTAACAATAAAATAGTTAACATCTTTCTGAAGCTCTTTATAAGATTCTTTCTCCCACTCTAAATCTGCCTCTTTCTTTTTCTGCACCGGAGGAGATTCCTGATATTCAACGCACTTCTTAACAAGTGCAGGAGCTTTTCTATAACCATACTGAGCAGCTTCACGAGCATTGTTTTCCGCAATCTGATAATCGCCCTGCTCTAACAAAACAAGTGCTCTGGCATAATATGTCTCCCCCAGTCTCTCTGAAATCTGACTCTTATAAGATCTTGCTTCTTCACTGTTATTAAGATATTTGTTTGCCTCTTTAAAAAGACGAATTGCTTCTGAATATCTTTTATTTTCATATGCATCTTCAGCTTCCTTAAAAGTTCTAATACCAAAAGCTGTTTCTGCCATCTTTTTATTAATTTCAAGTTGAATAAGTGTGTTTATATCGGAGTCATCTCCATCAAGAGTCGGCTCAATGTTTTTTGCAGGAACAGTTGTAAAATCTGAATCAAGATCACCAAATTCATTCATTTTCGGCAGGTCATCTATGTCATCTTCCTCATCTATTGTATCTGCAACAGTCTCATCTTCAACAACTGCATCTAAATCTTCAACAGGAACATCAGGTTCTTCAACATCATCAGGTTGTTCCACATCCTCCTCTCCAAGTAAATCATCAAAACTCTTGGAATCACCGGAACCTGGATCATTTACAACCAGCTCTTCATCATCACTATTGTCTTCAGCTTCTGCTGGTGGTGGCGTAGTATCAAACAACAAATCCTCATCTAACAAAAACTCATCATCCTGTGCAACAAGTCTTTGAAATGCCAATGCTGAACATACAAGAGCCGTCAACATAAATATTTTTTTCTTTGTCATAAAGATATAATCTCCATTTCTTTGTTCTTTAGTAAATGGGCAATGTTTCAATCTAAAACAACTCAACCCAGTAATCTGTCTTAAATAAAAACAGATGTTTAATCTTAATAAAATATAGCCGGATGAAGTATTTTACACAATACTCTAAACAAACATTTCTCTTTAAAAATTATTTTACATTACTTCATACGTAAGAAGTTTTTCATCATCAAGGCGTTTTATTACTATATTTTGCCCTTCTTTGTCAACACCAATAAACTCATATTCTTTGTTTTTTAACTTAAAGTTATCTCCGGCACGTAATTTAAATTCTTCATCTGTAATATTAAACTTAAAAGTTACTGTATATTCTTTGTATGCGGTACCTTTTTCTTCAATCAATTTTATCTCCTTGTCCGAAGGAGATAAAATAACCAGAACATCAGAAGCCCTCTGATTTTTTTTCTGTGCTTCTGCTCCATCTTTGATAAATTCCAATACTTGAAAACCTTCAACTTTTTCTCCAATCTTCACAAAATGTGTTCTTGCTCCATCTTTTAAATTAATCTGAAACATTCTAGTCTGATCCGGTAGACGTGAAGAACTTTTGAATAAAAGATCAAATGAATCAGGAACAACTGAAACAACTGTCAATTCAGTATCCGGAGGAGGATAACTGGTCGGATCCGATGGACTTGTTCCGGACTTAAATTCTACTATGTTAGAGAAACCATCTTCATCAAGATCCTCATGCGAATCATCTGCACGATGATTCAAACCATGCTCTTTTTCATACAAATCAGGCATTCCATCTTTGTCTCCATCATATGTTGGATCCATAGCTCTAAGAGGTGGCTGTTCTGTCCCACAAAATGGACACCTGGATGCATAAAATCTTATAGGTAATTTACAATCAACACATATTACTCGTGCCTCCGGAACAAACATTGCAATGTTTGTCCAGCCGGGATTTGCCAAATCCATCTGATAAGGATTGCTAATTGCAGCAAGTGTTGATTTATACGTAGAAAGATCCAACGACTTTGCATCCGGATTGGATTTGGTATAAGAGACAATCTCCTTCTCCACGGTAGCCATTTCTTTCTTCGCTGCACCAAGATTAAGATGTAAGTATGCAGCTGTCACCAATAAAGCAAGCAGAACAAATATTAAAATAATTTTATCATAAGCAGTTTTTATTATAGAAATCATATCGTAACTCTCTATCTATCTATCTTGTTGAATATATTTTGTATCAAATCTGTAAACCTCAATGCCAATAGTTACATCCATTGGATCCTCTAACTCCATCCCGGAAACTAATCTTTCTGGTCTTGACAATTCAGTCAACGCGACACCATCTTTAATCGCATTTGCTTCAATTGTTTTTGCAGGTAAAATACCATTTGTCGGCTTTTTAAAAGTAACACTTGAAACCCTTAAAAACATATCTTCTTTTGCAAGATTGTTCAATATCTTAAGAGCACTTTCCATCTTTGCTTTGATTACAAATTCAAAATACATTTTTCCAAAAATTTCATTTTTACCAATCTTACCGGTATTCTTATTATCCATTCCTTGCAAAACATTCTCTTCGGAATCTCGATCATCGCGACTACTGCGCCCCCTTCGCCTAGAAGTGGTTGTATCTTCTTCCTCTACACCTAGTTGTGCTCCCTCAAAAATTTCTCTTCTGATTCCAATAATCTCGTCTGGCTGAGCTTCAATAAAAATAGTAAGAAGTCTTTCTATTAAATGGAGCTGCTGCCCAAGTCTCCCAACATCCATAGGTGCCGGAAGTGGTGCTGAAGACATGAAATATTTCTTAAAACCAAGATCAAAATTTTGCGGCATCTTAACACCATTATCATTAATGAGTTTATGCAGTTGTGTTCGCTTTTCGCCAAGAGAAGCCATAAATGCCGATGGACTCTTCTGAACCGGCTCAACCTGGTTAGCTGCTAAACTAGTAAAAATTTCATTAAACCATTTTTTTAACTCAACACCATTTTCCTCATAAACTGCAATATTTTCTTTTGTAGGAAAAGGGTCGCTGTCACTATAAATCCTTTTTATTTTATCTTTTGAACCAATCATCTCTTTCATTGATTCATTATAGCCCGAAAACCCTATTACCAGCATAGAACCTGATCCCGCAAGAAGCAGTACTCCTAAACCAAGTGCAACCCATAAAACTAATTTTTCTGATTTCATAATAAACTATACCCTCTATCTTACTTTTATTGGATTCTCGAAAGCAACATATATCTTAAACTTATATGTATAATCGCCAGCCACAAATGGTGTCTGAGCTGTAATCTTTGTTTTTTGGTCTTCGAACTCTGGAGTTTCACTTAAACGTGTAGTGAACATCTCTAAAATAGTAGTGTCACCCTTGGTAACTTCTTTAGCCTTATCAACAAAAATCTCTCCGCTGATGGATACACCTTGTGCATAGCCTTGTTCAACTACTGGTTTAAATGATGTCAACCACATTCCCTCAAACATTGCATCGTGAACACCATTAATAACCGTAAGCCAAGATGTTTTAGATGCAACCAAATCAACAAGTTTACCAACCTCTTTTTCTTCTTGTTGCTGTGTATTCTTAGCATCTTTAAGTTCTGATTCAAGCCGTTCCAGCCTTCTCTGTTCTGATTCTACTTTAGTTATGTTCTCGTTCGCCAAAGCTGTCATATGGTGGAAATACCACCCCCAAGCACCCATCACTAATGAAGCAAGTATAACTGAAATAACAAAAAATGGACGGCGCTTACGCATAATTTTTTTAGCAACAATAGAAGCCGGCATCAAGTTTATTTCAATGGCTGCATTACCGGAATGACGAAGTCCAAGACCAACAACTTCTCCAAGAACTGTAACATCCATATTTAATTGTTCAACTGAAAGATCAGGTGAAATACTTATGCTACTAAACGGATTTAAATATTCCACATTAACACGTAACTTTTCGTTGAAAAACGTATCTAAATGAGGTATGATAGAACTACCTCCTGCTAAAAGAATTGATGACGGAGAATTGCCTGACTGCTGGCTCCGGTAAAAATTAATGGAACGATTTACCTCTGCATGTAAACGCGTCAAAACGTTTCTTACTATTTTTGAAATTTGCTCTACCTCAGGATCTTCTGACATCGCGTAAACACCACCCAGAGCCACAACTGCTTTTTCCTTTTTAAGCTCCTCTGCCTGCTCAAAAGTCAAACTAAACTCTTTCATAATCTCTTGAGTTATTGTATTGCCCGAAACAGTTATACTACGACTAAAAACTTTGTTGCCTTCAACAAAAACAAGATTGGTCGAACGGGCTCCAATATCAAGAATCATCGTGCAACCTTCCTCTGTGTTATAACTACTCTTAACAAGATTATAAAGTGCTAACGGTGCTGTATCAATAATTTCAGGCTCCAAACCTAATGTCTGAACACAGTCTGTCAGTGCCATAACATTCTCGGTCTTTACCGCAACAAGCATAACCTTCTTTTCATCAACATCACCATCATCAAGAAGTTGATAGTCCCAAACTACTTCATTAATAGGAAATGGAACATTCTGTTGTGCTTCATACTCAATAATCTGATGTATCTTTTCACCTTCAACAGATGGCAACTTAACATATCTTGGAAAAACCGCTTGACCGGAAATAGACATATAAAGCTGTGCTCCAGACCTTATGCCGCGCTCTTTCATCAGACCTTTTAATGCTGAAACTATATAGGCTGTTGAATCAACATTGCTATCAGGCATAACACCCAATTCAGCAATACCATAATTAATGAGTTCGGGTATACTGTTCTTATGTGATGCAAATTCTGCAATAACAATCTTACTGGCACCTATATCAAGTGCTATCATTCTATCAGGACTAAACACTATTTTATTACCTCATAACTATCAATATTCATAAATACAAAAGGAGACTCTTTTTTGTTTAAAAGATAACCTGAACGAGGAGTCAATACATCACTCTCCATGATACGAGGATTATTCCACCAATTCTCTCCGAAAATTTTTCTTACTGAAGACTCAACTTCACCATACTCTTCAATCTTTACCCCGTCAACATTCAAAATAACCGCTACTGCAACTGTCGTCCCATAACGCTTTTCTACATTAGGGTGCAAAAAAGCTGATGCAAAATGATTACGATCTTTTTCAACATCTATATAAGTTACACTCTTCTTATAAACACTATATTTCTGCACATTTTTACCATCTTCACGCTCAACCTTTAGTGTTACAACAATAAAATCAATCTTTAGCTCATCAATCCAATCCGGCGTTGTCTGATACTCAACGTTTATACGCCGCCACTGAGGTGCTTTACCTGACTTGGAAATACCTGGCTCATCACGAATCCTATAATCTGGGCTTTCAACAAGAGACTTCGTGCTTAAGGCATTAAATTTCTTTAACTTTAAAGGCGGTGTCTGAGTTGAATTCTGCTGTGCAAATGCTGCAGAACAGATACTTAATGAGGTAACTATTGCTATAAACCATCTTAAAATTCTTATATTCATAATTATGTCCTCTTTTAACTTGATTTTCGTAAAACGCTAAATATTAAAGACTTATACATAATACCACCAGTATTACATAAAAACCAATCTTACTTAACAAAAAACTTACATTAAGATACATCAATATTACTCAAAAAGCAATCAAAAAAATGTTTTATTGCTTTTTTTCTTACTATTGCACCCTCTTTTGTTAAGTTTTTTTGTTTAAAACACGTGTATTTGATGAAATGCATATGCTGTACCTGCAAAGAAGTATTGTATGTACATTATATACTAACTATTAAACACATTGTGATGCAGTAGATTCATTGCCGGCTTCTCTTCCGTAAAGAGGTATTTTCTGTCTTTAAATGCTCATGTTTGACATTGAGATTGGATTTTCTGCATAAAAAGCGAAATCTTGTCTAAAATTCCGCTTAAAAATTAAAACTTACTTATGCATGTAGTTTATTCAAATAAACCCTATTTTTTTTAAATGCTGTTTCGGTCATCCAGCTAATAAATTTTAATCGCCGGGCGACGGAGGAAGACAAAGAACTGCGAAAGCTGACCATGCAGCGGCAGTTTACTATTATGTTGCCGGCAGGAGGAACCCAGCCCGCTAAAAAAACAATTTATTTTTAAATTATTATCGAAAAACTTTATGTTTAGCGGTCGGATCGGCTTTCGCCAAAGATTAGGAATATTAAGATCAGATGTTAACTGCTCTAAATTATCTGGCCTTAGATTTCGCCTCGTTCACTACAAGCTTGCGACCTTTGATATCTTTATCGTCAAGATTCTCTATCGCACGCTGAGCTTCCCCCCTATTTGGCATCTCTACAAAACCAAAACCTTTGGATTTCCCAGTCTGTAAGTTTGTAATAATACGAACGTTTTGAACTACTCCATACTTTTTGAAAATCTTACTTAAATCACTCTCTTTTACATTATATGAAAGATTACCAACATAAATTTCAATACATCGTCCATTCTTCTTAACTTTTACCTTTTTTCGGCCTCCCTTTGTATATCTTCCTAGTAAAAAACTAAAAATACAAGCTCCTGTCGCTAAGGCAACATTTGTCAAACTTGATGCATTATAAATTCCTTCTAACATTATTATTTATTCCTTTCATTTGTTTCAAAGAGTCTAATTTGACTCTAAAAAACCTTCTAATTTTTTAAGTCGCGTCGGATGACGCAATTTTCTTAATGCTTTTGCTTCTATTTGTCTGATTCTTTCTCGCGTTACATCAAACTTCTTACCAACTTCTTCTAACGTGCGGGAGTAACCATCTGTCAAACCAAATCGATAATCCAAAACTGACTGCTCTCTTTCCGTTAAAGTTGATAAAACAGTCCTTAAACGCTCTCTAAGAATACTGTATGCTGTCATCTCTGATGGATTATCTGCCGTCTTATCTTCGATGAAATCACCAAAATAAGCATCATCTCCATCTCCTACCGGTGCCTGCAATGATATCGGTTGCTGTGCCATTTTATAAACAGCTCTAACACGCTCAACAGGCATATCCATCTCTTCTGCAGCTTCCTCAGGTGTCGGCTCTCGACCAAGCTCCTGAACAAGTTTTTTCTGAACCCTGAGCAATTTATTAATTGTCTCAATCATATGCACAGGAATTCTTATAGTCCTCGCTTGATCTGCAATTGCACGTGTTGCAGCTTGACGAATCCACCAAGTTGCATAAGTGCTGAATTTATAACCTCTGCGATATTCAAATTTCTCAACAGCCTTAATAAGACCTGTGTTACCTTCTTGAATTAAGTCAAGAAATGATAACCCTCTGTTCATATATTTCTTAACAATACTGATAACAAGCCTTAAATTAGCCTCCACCATCTCTGTACGGGCTCTTTGACCTCTTTTCATCCACCTGCTCAACTCCTTCAAACTAAGAACAAGCTCATCAACAGGCATAAGAAACTCCATCTCATAAATATCCAACTTCTCCTGAAGCTCAACAATTGCAGAGTCTCTCTTCTTGCTTTTTCTCTTCTCGCCAAGCTTTTTAAGTGAATTTACAATCTCATAAACAGGCTTATATTTCAAATTTGCTTCAGCAGCCATAACTTCAATCACTTTTTGCTTAAAATGTAATGATGCATAAACATCTACTGCCTTGTCTCGACGTTTTTGAAAAAGCTTCTGCTTCTCCTTGAAATCAGATGCACTCAATGAGCTATTTGAAGAGATATATGAAGAATGTAAAGAATCTTCTGCTGAAAGAACTGATTTTTTAAAACCAACCATCTGCTCAATATACTTGTCCCTGCTACCAACAACTTTGTCAATCACAACTCTGTCAAAACGCTCTTCTGAATTCTCAAGCTGAGCCAAAACATCCAAGTACATCTGAGGTGCAAATCCAAATTTATTAAAGATCGTTCTTACATTAAATTCTGCTTCCTCAATTCTTTTGCAAATCTCCACCTCTTTTTCTCGTGTCAACAAAGGAACTTGACCCATTTGATGCAAATACATGCGAATAGGATCATCAATATCTACACGTGATGTTTTGCTCCCTGCTTTCTTCTTGTCAAACTTTTTATACTTATCACCTTCTGTAGACTCAAAAATTTCTATTTCCATAGACTTTAAAATACGCAGACAAGCTTCAATACCCTCTGCATTAATCATCTCCGGTGAAAGATGCTTGTTGATATCTTCAAATGTCAAATAACCCTGACTATCGGCCAAACTAATTAGTGCCTTTAAACTTTCCGCTTTAGTTAAAACTTTGTTTCCATCAAAATCTTCTAATTCAGAATCATCCGGTTCATCATCTCTTAAACCTGAAGGAAGTACACTTTCATCATGTAATGGTGACATTCTTTTACCACTAGCAGCTTTTTGGGAAGCTGCATTCTTTTTGCCCGCTTTGGCTTTGCTTGCAATTGGCTTTTTGGCAATCCTCTTCTTTTCTGGAGCTTTGCTCGATGAAGCAGCTTCCACAACTGCCTCCTCTTTAACCTTACTGATTTTAGTAGTTTTAGATTTAACTGGCTTTCCGGATGCTCTCGACGCTGAAACTTTATTAGCTTTTGAAACAGCTTTCTTAGCATTTGCCTTGTTTGAAGAACTCGTAGCTTTTGTAGATTTGGCTTTGCTTGTTGAACTCTTTTTAGTAGCAGAAGATTTAACACCTTTGTCAGCAGAACTTGCTTTTGTCGTCTTTGAAACGGTCTTTGTCTTTGAAGGTTTTAATGTAGTAGAAGCCTTTTTAGTCGCTGGTCTATTTCTGGTAGCCCTTGTTTTTACAGTTGGTTGTGCTATATTCTTAGCTGAAACCTTTTCGTCTGTTTTCTCTTTTTTACCTTTTGGCATAAATTTTTTACCCTCTTTTACGATGATATTCCATAATTTTTATGAATTAAAACGCAATATTATACCAAATATTACAAAAAAGTGAATGCATTTGCAACTCTTTTTTTTGTTTTTTTTATTTTTTTTCCTGTTTTTCCCCTTAAATGCTGTTTCAGTCAGTAATCAGCCGCTACTAAGAAAACAATTCACTATGCAACTATCATCGAATTGCTTTAAAAAACAGAAGAATGTTTAACCACCCGCTACACTAGAGACACAGAAGACATAGGGCGGCATAGCCGCCTGTATGCCGACAGGCAGGAAACCAAAAGAATTTTTCACGCAGAGACGCAGAGAACGCAGAGAAAAATAAAAATGGATTAAGAACGTCGTCCAGCTACTAATTGAATTAAAGTTAACAGTTTCAGTTCAACGTTTACATTTTTTTAGTAGCGGGGTTGAATGAAGGATTACCCCTCCGTCCACGCCGTCATTTGTTTTTTTGTATAAAAGCAAATAACAGCGTGGCCACCTCGAGAAACGTGTTAAGTGTTACGTGACAAGTGTTAAGGTTCACTCCGTGGGGTTGAACGGGCAAGCACGTTTATAAATGGGATAGCAGGGCAGGAGTCAATACCGTCCCCGGCGTCCGTTAGTCCTTAAAGGACTTAATAAACAAGCAAAGCTTGTACCTGCTCTCGGCAGAGCATTTCGTAATGAAATGAAGAAAATATACAGCCAGTATAAAGGACAGGGCAAAAATGATATTTGCCAAATCAATATTTTTTTGTTAAGTTTGTGTTAAATTATAAATTTAAGTATAAATATTTGTAGACAGAAGGAACTTTTCACAAATTTTGATACATAACGCATGATTCGAGATGTATGATAAAAAAGAGTATTAGCCACCGCTGAACACCGATAATCATGGAAATAAGAGAAGAATTTTATCCGCAGATTTCGCAGGTAGACCATTTCACAGGGTAGCCTAGAGTGAGGCCGCCTTGCGGGAATAACCCTAGTAAAACGGTCTAACGCTCTAACATTCTAATCATCTAACTGGATTCCAAATGGTTTTCCAAAACTAAACAGCAACAAAACAAATCAACCAGAAAAAAGTTACTTTAATTTTACGGTTGAAAGACAAAACCTACATTTTGGTCAATAAAATCAGGAAATGACTTTTGTTTTTTTGCCCAGCTACTAAAAGAAAAGAGAAATGTAAGTTTGTTAAATATTTTTTATACTTTAGTAGCTGGGGTAATCTCACAAGGCGGGATTAAAAAGTTAGCGTGCACATAATGCTTATTGCGGAAATTTAGATTAGCCCCGCCCTTACTTTTATTCTTAAAAATTCAAAGTGAGGGCGGGGTTGCCGAGAAACAAATCAACCAGAAAAACAGGGGGCTGTGAAAATAAATATATTAAATGTTTGATTTTTTATAAAAAAAATATTATAAAATATGTTATAAAACAAAACGGGAGTAATGATGAGTAATATAATATTAAAGAAACAGTGGAACTGGAAAGTCAGCGGAATTGCTTTGGGAATTGCATTTCTTCTTGCTGTTTTTCTTGTTAAACCAATCGGTGTTTCAACACAGTTTGTAATTCTTGATGGCATCATCTGGAATGCTGCAACATCAGAAGATGTGGTTATGGAAGATGCAGAAGCATCTCATGGTTATTCAAGTCCTAATGAATATCTGAATAAGAGTGGTGGAAAATATGCAAAGAGTGTAGCAAAACCATTAAATTACAGTTTTATTTTTGTTATTGCAATGATTGCCGGTGGATTTCTTGGACGGGTTTTAATATCAAAAGAAGAGAAAAATAAAATTCCTGACAGATGGGTGACGAAATGTGGTAACGGCTCTATTATAATCCGCTATATATTTGTTTTCATAGGGGGAGTACTGGCTTTATTTGGATCTCGAATGGCTGGCGGCTGCACAAGCGGTCATATGATGAGTGGTATGATGCAGACATCACTCAGTGGATATCTTTTTGCTGTTGCGGCTTTTGCATTTGCAATACCAACAGCTTTTATGGCATATAAAAACAAGGAGGATAAATAATGCAAATTTTCCTGGCGATAATTTTAGGGCTGTTTTTCGGTTTTGTTCTTCAGAAGGCCGGAGCTGCTAATCCGCAAAAGATTATAGGCATGCTTCGTTTAAAAGATTTTCATCTGATGAAAGCAATTTTGTTCGGTATAGGCATCAGCAGTCTTTTACTTTTCGTTTTACTTGCACTGGGTGTTGCCAGTATTGAACATCTGAGTGTAAAATCAGCTTATATTGGTGTAATAATTGGCGGAGCTCTTTTAGGTATTGGATGGGCAATGGCGGGTTTCTGTCCGGGAACAGGTGTTGTTGCGGCAGGTGCCGGCAGAAAAGATGCAATGGTTTTTGTCATTGGCGGACTAATTGGTGCATTTATATTCACTATAATATACGGCTCTATTAAAGATACATTTCTGTTCAATAAAATTGCCGGAGGCTCAGCAACATTGGCAGAGACAGGTATTGAAAAATATAATACGCTTATACCGGCAATTCCTGCAACACTTCTCGCAGGAGGAATAGCAGTTTTGTTTATTATTATTGCTATTATTTTGCCGGGTGAAAAGAAATCTTGAGATTTTATTTAACGGGCTTCATACACTTAATTAACTCCTCGACATTAACTGAGGCAATGCCTGAGTTTGCGTCGGACATAGCATATGGAATAATAAGTTCATCTCTGTGGATGATTGCTCCGCAGCTATATACTACGTTAGGAACATAACCTTCCCTTTCTTCTTCGCTCGGAGTCAGCAGAGGTTCTTCCAGACGTCCAATAATTTTAGTTGGATTTTCCAGATCAAGAAGCATTGCTCCTATGCAATATTGGCGCATCGGTCCGACTCCATGGGTGAGCATCAACCATCCGGCATCAGTTTCCAATGGAGAACCGCAATTACCTACCTGAAGAAATTCCCAAGGTTGTTCAGGTTCCTGAATGATTTCGGACTCCTGCCAGAAATGGATGTTATCAGAAAACATAATACGGTTATTTTCTCCGTCCTGCCGAGAAAGCATAACATATCGTCCGCCTATTTTATGTGGAAACAAAGCCATGCCTTTATTTTGAACGGCTTTTCCATTAAGAGTAATGACATTAAAATGAACAAAATCTTTGGTTTCTATAAGTTGAGGAAGAATACTGATTCCGTTATAGGCTGTATAGGTGGCATAAAAAGTCACCTTGCCGTCATCATCTACAAACCTAACAAAACGAGCATCCTCAATTCCGCTGCTTTCATTCTTAGAGATGGGGAAAATTACTCTTTCGCAGATTGGAAATTTCGGACGGAATTTTATTTTATAGTTGGACGTCGCCAACCACTCAATATATGCCAAAGCTTCAGTCTGCAACATATTAGGGGAAGGATGTTCCCGACGAAATTGTTGCACTACTTTATCCAAATTTCCATATGCAAAATTTTCCTGAAGTTGACCTAACACCCATGTTGTAGTTTCATTACACGCTTTCATTTCATTTAGTTTAAGTTCGAAAAGGTGGCAGTCATAATAGCTGTCTAACTTCAGCTTTGGTGTTTCAACATAATCACTGACCGGATCAAAAGACAATAGATTGTCAACATCAATAATTCCGCTGCGAAACACTATCGATGAAATATGCCCCTCCCCGGTGGCTCGAAGACTGAGGATAAAGCGCAACTCACCAGGGGCAAGATTACTCTGATCAGGATGCGGAATTATAGATGGATTGAAAAGAGCAGCCGACTCTATCGAATATTCCTTCGTAAAGTATGCCCCAATCAATCTTTTCTTGGTTTCGCTTAGCTCAACATTCGGCGGCAGATGTTTTTCAACCACCTTAAGATGGCTGTCGAAAATTTTCAGGATATTGCGATGTCTTTCGGCAAAATCCAGCATCACGTTTTCAAGCGTAGTGACTGCCTTCTCTTCAGAAAGATCAACAATGCGTCTTAAAAGCCGTTCAACACGATTCAAATCTTTAGGCATGTGCAAGCGAGCAATAACTCGCTCTGAACTGCCTAATATCTTTATTTTTTTTCTTTTTATCTTTGGGTTCATATATTATTTCTCTTTTTTTTCTCCATTATGTAATAAATCATTTGGGATAATGTTATCAGCCAACTTCAACTCAAGCAAAGTTTGAAGAAAAGCCAGCGTTGACTCAGCCCCCTGATTCTCGTTTAAGCGATCAGGATGTAGTCCATCGTAACATCCTCCTGTAATTGGATCGTAAAGCGAGAGGTTTAAGTCATTTCTACCGAGGAACCATTCAAAAATACGCAGAGCTTCCTTCATCCAGGACTCATCACCTGTACAACGATAGGCCTCAAGACAGGCTGAAGTCATTGTCTGGGCTTCAACAGGTTGTTGGTCAAAGGAAGCACAAGTGCCACCTTTAGGATAAAAGCCGTCGGATCCAATTGGAGAAAAGTGGCCTTCAGCACCACCATTGCTCTGCAAATCAACCAGCCATGAGAGAGATTCAAGTCCAATTCTTGTCATTTCATCATCCGGGATCCACTGACCGCACATAAGCATAGCATGCGGTAGTACAGCATTGCAATATGCAAGTTTGTCTTCAAACCATAACCAGTCGTCTGAATGACATTTGTTATAAGCTTCCACAAGTTTTTCTGCCAGCTGATCGCGTATTCTATTAACCAAAAGATCACCCTCAAAACATCGCAGATATTCGTGAATTCCAAGCAGCGTAAAAGCCCATGTTCGAGGACTAGTGGTTTTAGGAATGATGACAATCGCCTTTTCGAATAAATCGCTGGCAATTCCACGCAAAGATTGTGTGGTGGAGTGCCCCATCACCTTACCTAGAGCCCAAATAGTACGCCCCTGACAATCATCTGAGCCACTCTCCTCAAGCCAATTTCGCTGATAATCCATAAAATTACGGAAACGACCTGTTTTCTGATTGAAAGCATATGAGATGAAAGCTAAGTAGCGTGATGATATTTCCAACGAAGGACCTTTACCAAGTTTTTCAAGAAACATACTTACAATCAGCGCACGGGCATTATCATCAATGCTGTAGCCCTCGGCATAGTTAGGGACGATATATTTGGCGTGCTGAATCATACCTGTATCATCAGTCAAACGATACAAATGATTAAGATTAAGTTCAGGCAGGTCAGCCGGAGACTGATCCAGAGGCTTAACTGCATAACCGGAACGAACAGCGTACAGACGCTGATTACGAGCATGTTCAAAAGATTCAATATATCTTTTAGCGACCTGAGACCATATCATCTGCCGACCATAAAGATAGGCATTTTTACGTATTGTATGGAGTTTTGGTTCATTATCCAGCAGGTCAACAACATGTTCCGCCAGTGCAGAGGAATCTCCAAAAGGGAAAAGAATACCTCTGTCATCAGCCAGAAGCTCCTCTGCATACCAGTATGGTGTGGATAAAATAGCTTTACCCGCTCCAACAGTATAAGCCAACGTGCCGGAAGTAATCTGAGCTTTGTTGAGATAAGGCGTTACGTACAGATCAGCCAAATTGATAAACTCAATCAACTCTTCAATCGTCACAAAACTGTTGTGAAAAATTACATTACCGGCAACTCCCAACTTCTGAGCCAGACGCTGCAGTGACAGCCGGTACAAATCTCCTTCATTCTGCAATACATTCGGATGGGTCGCACCGACAATCATGTATACAATGTCCTTATGATGTTTAATAATCTCCGGCAGTGCTGAAATTACAGTTTCAATTCCTTTATTGGAAGATAGCAGACCAAAACTTAACAAAACAGTCTTCCCTTCTACTCCAAACTTGTCCTTGTAGAAATTGGGATCGACAAACGGCAAATCCGGTATACCGTGATGAATCATATCTATTTTATCCTCAGACACATTATAGATATTTTTGAGGAAATCTACTCCACGACTGCTCATTACTACTACCCTGTCAGATAAAGCAGCAACGTCCTGCAGAACTTTTAATTGTTCTGCAGTCGGTTCTTCAAGAATCGTATGAAAAGTAGTGACAACAGGCATACGCAGTTTTTTAAGAAGAGCCAGTATATGGCTGCCTGACGGTCCACCATAAATGCCATATTCATGCTGCAGACAGACTACATCCACATTATTGATGTTTAGAAAATCAGCGGCACGTCTATATGATGCTATATCTTTCTCGGATAGTTCAAAACGCACTCTCGGCGGATAATTATAACCTTCTTCAGTATCATTAACCGCAATAGCCAAACAAGAGGCTGTATGCGCATACTCTGCTGCAACCGCTTCACACACATCGGTTGTAAAGGTAGCAAGACCACATTGGCGTGGCAAGTAGTTTCCTAAAAAGGCTACTCGATTTATTTTAGAAACATTTGATTCCTGCATTATTTATCTCCCTTTCAATTTTTTATGCTCTTTGAAACTCTGAGCAAATCTCAATATTAAAATATGACAGGTTTGTCTACATTATTGAGGTTTTTTAAAGATTCTTTTAACAATCTGCTTTTCGAAACTAATTCGAATGATTGTCCTCTTTCATTGGTTTCTTTTAATATACTTACAAAATTATATCTATTTGTTCCATATGCATTCTCGGTTATTACGCCAATACACAATACAAATTAATACAAAAAATTAATAAACTTAATGATATCAATAAATATCTGATTTGACAAGGAATAATTGTATTTCATTCACTTTTTTCCTCTTTTTATGCTTGAATGCTGTTTAGGTCAGCGAGGTCGAGAATCCTCCCGCAATGCAGTTTAATGTTATGTTGCCGGCAGGGAACCCAGCCATTAAGCAAACAATTCACTCTGCAATTATTATCGAAACATTTTATGTTTACTGAGTGGATATAAAATAATAATTTGAAGGCTGGGTCAGGGATCCAGACCCTACAAAAACCTTCAGATTAACAGGTTAACGTTGATTGCAGAATCACCAATTGTAGGGTCGGGGTGCTTCATCCCGCCGAAAAAGACGTTCAACCAGAA
>CAYTUX010000056.1:0-3558 GCA_964441455.1 uncultured Victivallales bacterium
ACATCGGGAGGGTTGCCCAGCTATTAACTTTACATTGGAGTTTTATATAGGATTGTTTTTTCTGATATGTTAGTAGCTGGGCCGCCGACCGAAAAGGGCATTCAACCAGAAAAACAGGGAAGGATGTATTTATTTTGGAATATAATTGAAAAAGTTTAAAACAACTGTTATCATACAGATATTTATTAATTTTTAGGAGAAGACGATGTTAGAGAAACTAAGAGAAGAAGTTTGTGATGCCAACAGAGAGTTGGGGAGTTCAGGTCTTGTTAAGATGACATGGGGTAATGTTAGCGGGATAGATCGAGCTAGCGGTATAATGATTATAAAGCCAAGCGGTATTCCTTATGAAGAACTGATACCGGAGAATATGGTTCTTGTTGATATGTATGGGAAAGTGCATGACGACAAGCTTGGGCTTCGTCCATCGTCTGACACTCCAACACATATTGAGCTATATAAAGGATTTAAAAATATTGGAGGAATAACACATACACATAGTTTGCATGCAGTTCAGTTTGCACAGGCAAAAATAGATGTTCCATGTTTAGGCACAACGCATGCTGATAATTTTTATGGTAATATTCCAGTTACAAGATTAATAAGTGATTCAGAGATTGATGATGAATATGAGAAGAATACGGGCAAAGTTATTATAGATACCTTTAAAAACATTAATTCAGATTATATGCCGGCAGTACTTGTTGCAAACCATGGTCCATTTACTTGGGGTGCAGATGCAAAGCAGTCTGTTATTAACAGCATTGTTCTTGAGGAGGTATGTTCTATTGCACTTGGTACAATACTATTAAATCCCAATTCAAAATCAATCAAACAGACACTTTTGGACAAACACTATCTAAGAAAGCATGGAGAAAATGCTTATTACGGGCAGGAAAAATCAATTAACAATTCCTAATTACAAATTACGAATTAACGAATAACCAATTTATTATGAAGATTAATAAAGAAAACCCACTGTTTAATTACTGCCAAATGCCTGCATTTGATAAGATTGAGCCGGCACATGCAGAAGAAGCAGTTCCTGTTATTTTGGAAGAAGCAACGAAGCAATTTAAGATTTTGGAAGAGTCAGAAACATCCAGCTGGGCGGAACTGTTTAATGGACTTATGGAGTTAGAAGAGCCTGTTGATTATGCATGGGGAATTGTAGGTCATTTTATGTCTGTTATGAATAGTGATCAGTGGCGTAGAGTTCATGAAAAACTTCAACCATCAGTTGTCAACTTTTCTTTAATGTGCGGGCAGAGCAAATCAATTTATAAAAAGCTGGTTCAAATCAAAGAGGGTGATGATTTTAAAACTCTTTCAAATTCTCGGAAAAGAATTCTGGAAAGTGCATTGCGGGGGGCAACCTTTAGTGGAGTTGGTCTTGAAGGTGAAGAAAGGGAAGAATTCAGCAATATACAGAAGCAGTTATCCAAACTATCAACATCTTTCTCGAACAATCTAATTGATGCAACCAAATCATATTCTCTTTTGCTTGAGAGTCATGAAGAGATTGCCGGTCTTCCTCATTCATTGTTAGAGTCTGCTGCTTGTGCTGCAAAAGCTGATGGACATGATAAAGCAAATGCAGAAGATGGACCATGGAAGATAACCTTAGACGGACCATGTTTTATGTCCTTTATGAAATTTTCATCACGTCGAGATCTTAGAGAGAAGCTATATCGTGCTTATGTTACAAAGGCTTCTTCCGGGAAATCTGACAATCGTGAGAATATTATAAAGATTCTAGATTTAAGAAAGAGAAAGTCTGAATTACTTGGATTCAGTAATTATGCAGAGCAGAGTATTGTATCCAAGATGGCACCATCTGTTGATTCAGTTGAGGAGTTATTGGAGAGACTTCGAGCAGCCAGTTTTTCTTATGCTGTTAATGAAATTCAACAATTGAAAGATTTTTCAAAAGGTTATAATAATGATGACATTTTAAATTGGGACTTGGCATATTGGAGTGAAAAGCAGAAAAAGGCACTGTTTAATTATGACGAAGAAGATTTAAGACCATACTTTCAGTTTGATATAGTTTTGAAGGGGATTTTTGAGCTTGCCAATAAGATTTTCAATATTAACATAGAATGTGCAGATGGAAGTGTTGCCTTATGGCATCAAGATGTCAGATATTTTGTAGTAAAGAAAAAAGGGGAATGCGTTGCATCATTTTATCTGGATCCCTATGTCCGGCCGGGGCTGAAGCGAGCTGGAGCATGGATGAATTCATTATGGGGATTAGATAAGAAAAACAGCAAGTTGCCGGTTGCATATATAGTATGTAATCAAAGTCGTGCAACGGAGACAAAGCCATCATTGATGACTTTCTCAGAAGTCAATACGCTTTTTCATGAATTTGGGCACGCCTTGCAGCATATGCTCACAACAGCAGATGAACCTTTAGCGGCAGGTATTAATAATATTGAGTGGGATGCAGTTGAAATTGCAAGTCAATTTATGGAGAACTGGTGTTATCAGAAAGATGTTTTGTCGGGGATTAGCTGTCACTATCAAAGCAATCAAAAACTTCCGCAGGAATTGTTTGACAAGATAATTTCTTCAAAAAATTATATGTCAGCATCATCAATGTTAAGACAACTATATTTTGGAATTCTTGATATGAATCTGCATGTAAGAAGTATTGCTTGTTATAATGATATTTTGGAAATAAAGAGTAGTGTGGCAAAAGATACAACAGTCATTAGACCGCTTCAAGAAGACAGATTTTTATGTTCATTCGGGCATATTTTTGCAGGGGGTTATGCGGCGGGCTATTTTAGTTATAAATGGGCGGAAGTTTTGTCAGCAGATGCTTTTGCTGCGTTTGAGGAATCGGGACTTGATGATGATAATATTAATAAAGTTGGGCTTAAATTCAGAGATACATTCTTAGCATTGGGAGGAAGTGAATCTCCTATGGATATTTTTGTTAAGTTTAGAGGTAGAGAGCCTGATATAAAAGCGTTGTTAAGGCATTCCGGTTTGACAGAATGATTTTAGGAAGAGAAGATATTAACCACGAATCAAGAAAAAAGAGAAGAAATGTTTCGCGCAGAGGCACAGAGCTTGCTCCTGCTCTCGGCAGAGCATTTCGTAATGAAATGAAGAAAATATACAGCTGGCTTACCAGTCCCTCAAAGCGGTGATTGGGTTTTAAAATCATATTATTTATAAAACTTACTTGATCAATCTCAAGCATTCTTGTATATTCGAGTCCAACTAGAATATAAACGGAGTTTGATATGCATGACTGAGTCAAATATGCCTATTAATGAGAGTGTTACTGCAATCAATATTGGACAGATATAACTTAGAGCATTTTAAGATTGAAACGCAGTAAACCTCTATGGATTGTGGCTTCCGCTGCATTTTTTTTAAAAAAACCACAATAGGCTCTACTATTCTTTATTTTTTTTGAAACTTCAGCGTTGTCCTCATCTCACACCTTAAATTTCTGGTTGAGAGGATAAACATGTTTTTAAATCAATGAAATCAGGGAGTTATTTTTTATTTTTCACCCAGCTACTAAAAAGAAAAGAGAAA
>CAYTUX010000057.1:0-9546 GCA_964441455.1 uncultured Victivallales bacterium
TCGAAATTAGACGTATTAATATGTAAGTCGCTACCTGTAAGAATGTTAGGTGTTTTTGAAAAAAATATGTTTTTTTTTAGTCCGCGGAAGTTGGGCTAACCATTAATCATTAACCATTATTCTTTTTCTTTTTTGGGAACGCAGATGACGCAGATTTTACAGATTATCACTAATAATTATTTATCTAATCTTTTATATCTGCGAACTGTCCGAGCCCATTTCCCTCATACTCGTCTACAGGATTCCGAGCCCACGGGAAATAGGCTGGAGTCTGCGACAGCTAGTTTACTAGTCCCGGTCTGCGGGAAGTGCAACGAATGGCCTATCAGCGTCATCCGTGTTCCTTTATAACTCTTTCAAGAGAATTCTTTTGGTTGCGGCTATGCCGCCCTAAGCTTTCCGGTTGATATAGTTTTAGGCGATGTCTTATCGCCGAACATTACAAGTAATCCCCAGGGTTTATTCACGTGTGATAAAATTCTTGTATTTCAAAGACTCAAATGTTACAATTACAGAAATTTAAGAAATATATAATGAAGGAATACAATGAAAGCAAACATACCATTTTTAGCAGATACAGATATTTTAATTTTCGGCTCAACATCCTCAGCTGTTTCAGCAGCTATTACAGCTCGCAAAAACGGAAAAAAAGTTACAGTTGTAAGTTCATTCACATATCCGGGTGAAGACATATGTTCAATAATGAATTACGAAAACTGGGGTGCGTGCGAAACATCGGCACCTTTTGCAGCTGATGTGTTTAAGAAAACGGAAAACGGCGACTCATTTCCCTCTCCAATGCAGGTTAAAAGGGCACTGGAAACACCAATGCTTGAAAATGATGTCAAAATCTTATACATGAGTTATCCTGTTGCAATATTAAAAGATGAGGATGGCGAAGCTGCAGGAGCAATTATTGCAAATCGCTCGGGATTTCAGGCAATTCGAGCAAGTATTATTATTGATGCAACCTCCAGAGCTATAGCAGCAAGACTTGTATGCAAAAGTTCTTTTGTTGAGTTCAGACCAAGAAAATACAAATGTTATCGTGTTGCAGCCGGAAACAGATCCGCTGATGTAGCCAGAGTTCCCGGAAATCGTGTATCCGGATTTTTCAGACAGGGAAAGCGTGACTACATTCCATATTCCTGGAAGTTTAAACAAACTTTTAAGGGTACCGAGCCGCAAGATTTTGGAACAGCTGATATTAAAGCCCGTATATCAACATGGTATCCGGGACAGCTTATTTCCTCGGATATACTCGATGTAATATTAGACGACAAACTTATTTCAAGCGTTGGAACTCAAAAAACTTCAAATATTGAAAATTTCAAACTTGAAGCGATGAAGTGTAGTGATTCTGTTTTTGTTTTAAGTCCAATGGCTGATGTATCCGGCGATGCTTCTAAAATTTTTAGAGATCCATGTGCTGCAATGGTGCTAGGAGAAAAATTAGGTGATATGGTATCAACTCTTGTAAAAGATTTATCCTCACGAAAGTTAACTGTTATACAGAACTTTGATGCTGTTAATAATTTGGATGTTGTTCAAAAGAACGTATGGTTCAGAGCAACAGATAGTGAAACCATAGAGATGGACTTAAATAAGCTGCCCATTCTTGGCGAATATGATGTAGTTGTTGCAGGTGGTGGAACCGCCGGAGCACCTGCCGGTATTGCCGCAGGACGTGCAGGTGCAAAAACTCTGATTCTTGAGTATACATCTTCTCTTGGAGGTGTAGGTACGGAAGGGCGAATTGCAAGTTACTATCATGGCAATCGTTGCGGATTTTCAAACGAAATTGATGCAGGAATTGAAGATTTAGGTGCAAATCCTGAATATGCTCGCGCTGCCACAAAATGGAATACTGAGTGGAAAAAGCATTGGTATCTTCGTTCTGCAGATGATGCAGGTGTTGACATTTGGTTTAACTCGCTTATTCCGGCTGCTGCGATTAACGACGACAAAGTCTGCGGTGTTGTAGTTGCAACTCCTTATGGTTACGGATTGGTTAAGGCAAAAAGTGTTGTTGATGCTACCGGCAACTCTGATGTTGTTGCTGCTGCAGGTGGAGCTGTGGTCAATATTGAAAAGGAACATATTGCTGTTCAAGGAACAGGGTTGTCTCCATATAATCCCGGATGGCACTATCAAAACACTGATTTCACTTTTATTGACGATACTGATATTACTGATATAAGTCGTGCATTCTCTGTTGCCAGAGGAAAAGCTGATGACTGTTTCGATATGTCTCAAATTGTCAACTCAAGACAACGTCAGCAGATTGTCGGCGAAATTTCCATGGATCCGCTTGACTTTCTGGCAAACCGTACATTCCCGGACACAATAACAACAGCAAGCAGTAATTTTGATACGCATGGTTTCACAATCCATCCGGTATTTATGGCAAAAGCTCCGAATCATGACGAACTTATGGCTCATATTCCGTTCAGATGTCTGCTTCCTGTCGGACTTGAAGGTATTATGTCAACAGGTTTAGGCGTATGTTCTCATAGAGATGCACTACCGGTTATAAGAATGCAGCCGGATGTTCAAAATCAGGGTTATGCAGCCGGACGTGCTGCTGCAATGAGTGCATTGAATAATTGCGGACTTCGTGAAATTGACATAAAAGAACTTCAAAAACACCTCATTGAAAAGTCTATTCTTAAACCGGAGGTTCTAGAACACGAAGACTCATTCCCACTGTCTGACGAAGTGGTTGCAGATGCGGTTGAAAAAGGTTCAGATGATTATCTCGGACTTGCTGTAATTTTTGGCAATACCGATCGCAGCCTGCCTCTGCTTAAAAAAGCATTTGCTTCCGCTGACGATGATGCTAAAATTCGATATGCTCGTATTTTAGGAATTATCGGTGATGATACCGGAGCTGAGGTTCTAGCAGCCAATCTAGATTTTAAAGATTGGGATCAGGGATGGAACTATCGCGGCATGGGGCAGTTTGGGTTTAGTCTTAGTGATATTGATACTCAACTTGTTGCTTTAGGGTGCTCAGGTTCTCCAAAAGCTAAAAAAACTCTTCTTGCAAAACTTGAAAATGCATCTGCACAAAGTGACTTTTCACATCTGCGTGCACTAACTCTTGCGTTTGAAGCTCAACCAACTGAAGATGCTGTTGATGGTTTAACAAGAATCCTTAAAAATCTTAAAACAAGTGCACAAAGTGATGTGGCTGAAAATGTGAAGAATTCATCGAAAAACTGGTGTGAAGTAACAGAACGTAATAATGAGTTGAAAGAGCTTATTGTTGCACGTGGATTACTTGCCTGCGGAGACCCTGAAGGTCTTGCAAAAGATGTTCTGACACAATACTCAAAAGATCTGCACGGTCATTATGCGAGACACGCGAAGGCGTTGCTGGCGTAAGAACGTCTGTCATCTCTGCCGAAGGCAGAGGCTTTAGCGTGCTTAAAGCAAGCACTCCGCGCTGTGACAATTCTTTTGCTTTTTTCTAAAGACTTTAAAGACCTTAACGACTTTAAAGTCTTTTAAGAAACATGCTTCAAGACTCCTTCGTCATGCATCAAAAACAATTCTAAATTCTTACCAGTTGACAAGATAGCAGATAATGTTATTATTCGACAATGAAAGCTGATAAAACAAAACTTAGTAAAATACCGCAGGAGCAGACCGGGCGATTAATCCTGAAAAAGGCAAATGAGCTTGATACAAATTGGGAAACAGAAAATCGTCAAATCATTATTTGTGAAATATTGAATGCACTTCCTCTACTGACTGATTATCCGCATATACAGAAACTTGACAGAATTTTGAACTCGGCAACTTCCCGTAAAGCTTTCTGGAGCTTTCTTGTTCCCCTTGAGCGACAGTTCTCGCTGAAAAATATTACAGACAGTGATATTCTAGTTGAAGAAAATGATACAGTCAAAAAAGTTGAAAAGATGCCTGCAACTGTCATTCTTGATAATATTCGCTCTGCACTTAATATCGGAAGTATCTTTAGAATATCTGAGTGTTTCTCTTTTGAACAGATAATCCTTTGCGGATACACATCCACCCCGGGAAACTCCAAGATTGCAAGATCTGCAATGGGTACAGACAAAATTGTTGATTGGAAATATCAGGAAAAGATTGTTGAAACCATTAGCGATTTAAAGAAACAAGGTTATACAATTTATGCACTTGAAACAGTTGAGGGGAGCACTGCCATTCAAGAAATGAATTGGCAGTTCCCTTTAGCAATAATTTTAGGTAATGAACGATTTGGCATTACAAAAGAGGTGCTTGCCATTGCCGAACAGATTGTCCACATTCCTCTGACCGGTAACAAAAATTCACTAAACATTGCAACCGCATTCTCAATATGCGCATATGAGGTTTCAAAAAGATAAAACCAAAGAGGACCAAGGACTTAATGACCAAGGACTAAAAATTCTAACAGTTGCTACTGCAATCTTAAAGTACTTTTTAATGGCAACAGAGTTTTTGGAAAGAAAAAAAGAAAGAAAGAAGAGGACCAAGGACTTAATGACCAAGGACTAAAAGATTCGAGCAGTTGCTGCTGCAATCTGAAACGAGCATGAAAATTCACAGGTGGCTTAAAATCAAAAGAAAAAGAACACCGGACTCAGTTCATAAAAATCTGGAAAAGTGCACAACCGGGCCAGCAGCTATTAGCACTTTTTGGTCATTTAGTCCTTAGTCATCCTCAAAAAGGGAAACACTGGACTCAGTTCAAAAAAAACAAATCAAATAACAGAAAAGGAGCAACAAAATGCAATCACAAGATATGCTTTTTGACAAAAAAGGCGGCTACAGAAAACTTTTCTCATTTACATTTGCAACAATCATTCATCTAGGGACAATCGATTTCTGCAAACGTTTTGTTTCATATAAAGATGATCCACTTGGCAAAACTGCGGGGCAAATGATTGGTGCTGCAAGATCTGGAAGACAAAATATTATTGAAGGCTCTGAAAGATCTTCAACATCGAAACAAACAGAAATCAAGCTCACTGATGTTGCAAAAGCAAGTCTGGCGGAACTCTTGGGTGATTACGAGATGTATTTAGCCGAAAAAGAGGTTGTTCCATGGAGCAAGAAGGACTCTAATCACCAGGCTATCACTAAAATCAAACCGCATGTTTTTGAATATACTGATGATTCGATGCATGATTATTGGTGCTATTTTCAAGACGTAAGAAAACTATTTGATCCATGGATAAAAAACAGTGATAGTACTGTTGTTGCAAATACTATGATAGTATTAATCCAAAGAACAATGGCAATGCTATATGGACAAATTCAACATCAAGGCAAAGCATTTCTAAAAAAAGGTGGTTTTAATGAAAGAATGTACAATACTCGCAAAACAGAACGGAGCAACAAGAATATAGATTCTGATGCGCCTCCATGTCCTGAATGCGACAAACCAATGATTAAAAGAGTTGCACGTACTGGAGCTAATGCTGACTCTGAATTTTGGGGATGTTCGGCATTCCCTGAATGCAAAGGCACAAGAAAGATATAAGAAAAGAAAGAGGAGGAGGACCAAGGACTTAATGACCAAGGACTAAAAGATTCGAGCAGTTGCTGCTGCAATCTGAAATGAGCATGAAAATTCACAGGTGGCTTAAAATCAAAAGAAAAGGAACACCGGACTCAGTTCATAAAAATCTGGAAAAGTGCACAACCGGGCCAGCAGCTATTAGCACTTTTTGGCCATTTAGTCCTTGGTCCTTAGCCCCCCTCAAAAGAGAACACAAAACTCACTATCAACAAACAGCAAAGTCCCAACCATGGGACACAACCATTATTAGATCATTTCCCGGTAACAGCGGTAATCTTTGTTCTAAAAGCAGCCTGAATATATTTGTGACCTTCAAGAGTAGGATGCAAGTCGTCAAGATATAGATCCGGATCGTACACCATTTGTTTGCTTACAGCAGCACATTCAACATCATATTTGATACATAATTCTTCAATTAGATCATTTAAGTTTCTTGCATCATTGGCTTTCTCAAGAGAATATTTAGTGACAATTGGAATTGTTCCTAAAATAATGCTTCCGCCATAATAGTGTACAACTTGAATTATTTCTTCCAGGTTTTCAACAATATTGTCAATTGGCACACCTGCAGAAACATCATTGACTCCGTATAAGACCATAACAAGAGTCGGCTTATATTCCCGCATATACTCATCAATATGCTCGGATCCATAGCTAGAGTAAGTACCGCTGACAGCAAGGTTAATTATATCAACACCGCTGACTTTTAATCTTTCTGCCCAGGTTCTACCTGACGGACCTGATCCGCTTGTAATTCCATCCCCCATCGCAATATAGACACCACTATCTAAAACAATCGTTGACAGTTCATCTTCGGGAGACTCTTCTCCTGAATCGTCAACACTATCGGCAAGGTCTTTATCAACAGCTCTGGATGTTTTTGAACTCGCTCTTCCTGCTCCACCGTTTGAAGAACCATCACATCCGAAAAATAACGATACTGACAAAAACCCTATACATAAATATATAATATTTTTCATAACAGATTTAACCTTATATTTATTTAACTTAATAAGTCGGAATATTATAATATATACATAAAATTGCAAGAATATTATGTCATTAGTGATTCTCAACTTGTCTTTAAGTACTTTAAAGTGTATCATACCAAATAACAATTTAAAAAAAGGAATAGAAATGACAACAAAAAAAAATATATTATTTATTTCCAGTGACCAGCAGCATTGGTACTCGATGGGATTTCTCAATCCTGAAGTTAGAACACCTAACTTGGATCGACTTGCAGCAATGGGTACATATTTCAACAGAGCTTATACCGTTAATCCCACATGCACACCAACAAGAGCAAGTTGGATAACCGGTATGTATCCCAGTCAGCATGGTGCTTATTCATTGGGCACGAAACTTATGGAATCAGTTCCTACCCTAGGAGAAGTTTTTGCTGACGCCGACTACAGAACAGGTCTTGTTGGAAAAGCCCATTTTCAACCTTTGTTATCAACAGATGAATATCCTTCGTTAGAGGCATATCCTACTCTGCATGATTTGGAATTTTGGAAAAAATACGATGAACCATTCTATGGTTTTGAAGACTATAAGCTTGCTAGAAATCATACAGATGAAGCACATGTTGGTCAACACTATGCATTATGGATGATTGAAAAAGGATATGATAATTGGCGGAATTACTTTGTGCCAAACCCGATTGGCACCAGATTTTCAGAAGATGAACATATGGAATCCAGTCATATTAGTCCTCCGGCAGGTACTCCATGGGAAATACCGGAAGAGATACACTATAATACCTGGATTGCAGAAGAGACAAATGCTTTAATGGAAAAGTACAAAAAAGATGGAGATAATTTCTTCTTGTGGGCAAGTTTCTTTGATCCGCATCCGGCTTATATGGTTCCGGAACCATATGCAAGCATGTACGATCCTGAAAAAGTGACTGTTCCTGAATTTGTTCCGGGAGAATTTGATGACAAGCCTCCATATTTTAAATTATCACAAGAAAAAGACCCGGATTTTTCGGAATACAGAACAGATGAGGGAACCAATGCACTTCATGGTGCAGGCAGTCATCTGAAATCTGAAGAGGCAAAAGCAAAAAGTATTGCTGCAATGTATGGAATGATGACAATGATGGATAAATATATTGGTGTTATTCTTGATAAACTTGATGAACTTGGTTTAACAGAAGATACTCTTGTATGCTTTACAACAGATCATGGAGACTTCTGGGGACAACACGGACTGACAGCAAAAGCATTGCATCACTATGAGGATTTAATTAAAGTTCCATTGATTGTATCAATGCCTGGAACAATTCCTGAAAACAAAAAATCTGATTCTCTTCAATCAACAGTTGACTTGGCTCCGACATTTTTAAGCTTTGCAGGAATTGAAGTTCCCAGAAGAATGACAGGTATTGATGAAAAATCTGTATGGATCAGTGAGAAAGATACCATAAGAGACCATGTGATTGTTGAAAATCGCCATAATCCTACAACAATGAATATGAAGACATATATCAACGAAAGATATAAGATGACAATTCATTTCAAACGCGAATATGGTGAGATTTATGACTTACATGAGGATCCGGGTGAATACAGAAACCTATGGGACTTGCCTGAATGTCAGGAACTGAAAAAAGAGCTGTTTCAAGAATTTTTATATGCCGAAATGGAAAAAGAGGCAATGCCAATGCCAAGAATTGCGAATGCGTAAATACTAAAATATGTCCAATGTTGCTCATGCAATCTGAAACGAGCATGAAAATTCACAAGTGGCTTAAAATTAAGAAAAGAGGAGGACGACCAAGGACCTAATGACCAAGGACTAAAAGATTCTAACAGTTGCTCCTGACCTAATGACCAAGGACTAAAAGATTCTAACAGTTGCTCCTGAAATCTAAAACAAACTTGAAGAACAACAGCCAATTTGAAAACAAAAAAGAAAAAACATAGAGGAGGACTAAGGACCAAGTGACCAAGGACTAAAAGATTCTAGCGGTTGCTCCTGGAATCTGAAACGGGCGTGAAAATCAAAAAGTAGCTTGGCAACGAAGAAAAAAAGACAGCAGGCTCAGTTCCAAGAAACCAAAAACTCCACGACTGGATGAGCAAGCATTGACCTTTTTTGGTCATTTAGTCTTTGGTCCTTAGTCCTCCTCAAAAAGAGAACACCAAACTCACGTTAAACAACAAACAACTCCCAACTATGGAACGCAACCGTTAACATCTTTTAGACACACAAATTGGGACGGTCTCAAAATAAAAAAAGCAGATTGGATATTTCCAATCTGCTTTTCTGTTGTTTTAAAACTATTTTTCAGCTTTAATTGCAGCTTGTGCAGCAGCCAGACGAGCAATTGGCACACGATACGGACTGCATGAAACATAATTCAAGCCTATGTTGCAGCAGAACTCAACAGATGCAGGATCGCCACCATGTTCACCACATATGCCCAATTTGATGTCAGGACGAGTTTTACGCCCTGCTTCAACTGCATATTGAACTAGCTTGCCAATACCCTTTTGATCTAAAACAGTAAACGGATCATGCTCATATATATCCTTTTCAACATAGTCTCCAAGAAATTTACCTGCATCATCTCTAGAAAATCCGCATCCCATTTGTGTCAAATCATTTGTACCAAATGAGAAAAACTCAGCCTGTTCCGCAATTTCATCTGCAGTTATTGCCGCTCTTGGCACTTCAATCATCGTGCCAATCTTAATATCAAGTTTTTTACCTTGTTCATTTTCCACATCTTTTATAGTAGCGATAATAATCTTTTTCTGAGATTCAAGTTCTTTCACATTGCCTACAAGAGGAACCATTATTTCAGGTTTTGATCCTGCGACATCTGCAGCAGCTTCTGCAATAGCTCTGACCTGCATTTGTGTTACTTCCGGGTATGTAATACCCAGACGGCACCCTCGGTGACCAAGCATTGGATTGAACTCGTGTAGAGAATCAACAAGGTGTTTGACTTTAGCAAGAGTTAAGCCCATCTCCACAGCCAT
>CAYTUX010000058.1:0-3800 GCA_964441455.1 uncultured Victivallales bacterium
GTGGCTTTAACAGCTGTAATGCGGAAATTGGTTATTGCTGCAAACTCTGCAGTAAAAAATTCTGATTTTATGCTTGCAAATTAACACAGTTGCTCTGTGTCTCCAGCTTAGCGGGTGGTTAAAATTTTTTTCTTCTTTGCGTTCTTTGCGAGAAATATATTCTTTTCTTTTATTAATCTCTTCTTTGCGAGAGATATCTCTTTTTTAGATTTTCAAGAGTAGCTGCGTATCCTCAACCGGCTTCTTTGGTCTCAATGTCATAGCAACCATATCCGAACTGCTAGTTCGGAGATTATCAAGGATATGACCTCGGCAAGTAATAAAAAATCTTGCTCTCTTCATTACAACGCCAATTTTCTTAAGATGCTGAAAGTCAATCAACGAATGTCTTCTAGCCATAACAATTCTTTTGGCAGATTGCACCCCGATTCCGGGAACTCTCAATAACCATTCGTATGATGCTTTATTAATTTCAACCGGGAACTGATGATAGTTTCTCAAAGCCCATGCAGTCTTTGGGTCAAAGTCCACATCCAGATTCGGTGCAGTTACAGGCAATATCTCATCTGCATTAAAATTGTAAAACCTTAACAGCCAATCAGCCTGATAAAGTCTATGCTCCCGTAACAGAGGGGGGATACTTATCGGACTAGGCAATCGACTATCATTATTCACAGGTATATATGCAGAATAAAAGACTCTTTTAAGAGAAAACTTATCATATAGTCCTGAAGAAAGAGTAACGATCTGTCTGTCGTTCTCCGGAGATGCACCAATAATCATCTGCGTACTCTGTCCTGCCGGAGCAAATGTTGGGGCTTTACGGCTATGTTTTCGCTCTTCTTTATTCTCCAGGTAGTTTTTGCCGATATACGACATGGAGTTAAAGATGTCTTCTTTTTTCTTGTCAGGAGCCAAAGTATTGAGCGATTTATTAGATGGAAGCTCAATGTTCACACTTAAACGATCTGCATATTGTCCGGACTCCTTGATCAAATCATCGGATGCACCCGGAATCGATTTAAGGTGTATGTATCCGCCAAACTCTTTTTCATTTCGCAGTTTCTTTGCTACTGCCATAATTCGCCGCATTGTATCATCGGGGGAAAGAAACACAGCGGAGCTAAGGAAGAGTCCTTCAATATAGTTTCTTTTATAAAAATCAGTAGTAAGCTGGACCACTTCATCAACTGTGAATGTTGCTCTTCTTATATCATTTGAACATCTGTTAAGGCAATATGCACAATCATAGATGCACACATTTGACAGCAGAACTTTAAGAAGAGATATGCAGCGGCCATCGGGTGCCCAGCTATGACAAATACCACTACTGGCTGTATTGCCATTCTTCCCTTTTCGACTGCTGCCGCTGGAAGAACATGAAGCATCATACTTTGCGGCATCTGATAAAATATTAAGTTTTTCTTTTACATTCATTATTAATTAAGAATATCCATATTCGCTGCAAAAATCAAGAGTTTTTTCAACCAATTATAATGTCCTTGATTTTACGGTTAAATACCCTTTTCCGGTCGCGGTCCAGCTGTTAAGTGACAAGGGTCAGGACATCGCATACCCAATTTAGGGTCAGGACATCGAATACCCTGTTGTTTTTTTTAATGTATGAATTATAATAGTTTTCTTATTTAAAAGAAAGGAAATTATTATGAATTCACAAGATGAAAATGATCGAATTTTAGCAATAGACAGATATTGTAATGGAGAAATCCCAAAAGAGATTTACACTTCTCTGGGGGGTGATAAAAACAGAAAGTTTATGCAACATGCTTATAAACAGCAGTTTATGTTGATTATTGGATAAAATGTTAAAATACGCTCTGCGAATGGACGCTACACTGCGTTCCGCTGCTTGACATTCGTCAACCCTCTTACCCTGCGGACGTTTCACCTTGGGGAGCCATTCTGGTTTTTATGAAATAAAAAACCAAAACTGCGCTTCAAGTTGTGCCGAGATTTTGCTTTGCAAGCAGTGATCTTAGTATAAGTATACAAGTCATTCTGCTTGCAAAGTGAAAGATTGGTGCAAATTGAAGTGTGTTGTTTTGGTAAGAATGGCTCTCCAAATCTCAAACTTAAAAATAACGCAACCGTAAAATCAAGGAAGGAAACTATTTTAGACAAATAAAACTAGTTAACATCATGAATCTTTAGTATAATATACTAAATTAACAAAAGAATGTAGATTGGATAAACAAAGATGAATGACCGCGAGTTAGCATACAATATAGTTTTAAAGATGATACAGACATCAGGATTCCCTGAAAGAGAGCTGAACAAAAACAATGCAACCCCTTTTGTACGTGAACTAGTACTAGGAACAGCAAGACAGCTTGGAGCTCTACGCTGGATGCTCACAAGGCTTGTCGAAGAAGATCCGCAGCCGACAACAGAAGCTCTACTTCTAACAGCCCTTTATCAGCTATTCTACATGCGTAAAGCAACTGACTATGCAGTAGTCAATGAAACTGTTAAACTCATGGATGAAAAGGGTGCATCAAAGAATCAGAAAGGTTTTGTCAATGGTGTTCTGCGTAATGCCGTCAGAAGAAGAACTTTTATTGAGATGGATCTTGATAAACAACCTATGCATATTAAATACTCTCATCCTGAAGTTTTGTTAAACCGTTGGATTAAAGCATTTGGAGAGAGAAATACAATAGCTCTTTGCGAATGGAACAATACACCCGCATACACAATTATCCATCCGGCTCTTCACAAAATTTCAATGGATGACTTCAAAAAAAATCTTGATGATGCGAGCGTAAAGTATGAGGTGCATCCCCTATTTAAAGATGAGTTTATTATTCTACAAAGAGGTCTTTCTGTTACAAGGGTTCCAGGATTTAAAGAGGGACTGTTTTCAGTTCAGGATCCGGCGACTGTAAATGCTGTTAGCATGCTCGATGTAAAAGAAGGCGATATCATCCTTGATGCATGTGCTGCTCCGGGAGGAAAAACAATGTTAATTGCAGAACTTCTTAAAGGTACCGGTAAAGTAATTGCTTCTGATATATACGAGGACAGGCTAATACCTCTGAAACAGAATATTGAACGTATGCAGATGACAAATGTGGAACTGGCAAAAGCTGATGCGGCACGGGATAATCTTGCTCAAATTAATGAAGGAAATCTTTTTGACAAAATTCTATTGGATGTTCCATGTTCAAATACAGGTGTTATAAGAAGAAGACCGGATGCAAGATGGAATTTTTCTAAGAACAAACTAAACAAACTTGTTAATCTGCAAGGGCATCTTCTTCAAAATGCTCTACACTACCTAAAACCAGGTGGTTTACTGGTATATAGCACATGCAGTATTGAATCTGAAGAAAATGAAGGCCATCTAAAGAAACTTGAGGGTGTTGAGGTCTTACAGACAAAATCAACCCTGCCTTTCAGGGATGAGATCGATGGATCTTTCACGGTGCTGATTAAAAAACTATAGTTTTTCGTTAGATAGTTAGTTAGGTGAATATAATATAAAAAAGAGAATTTCGAACATTCAACTTTCAACATCCAATGATGAATTTGGAAGTCGCTACGCTCTTGATATTTATTATGTATGAGAACGTGGACGTTCTCGCTCCCAATCTCGCTTTTAAAAGTTGTCATGTTGTCTATTGGCTAAAACTCTTCTTTGCGACCTTGGCATACTTTGCGGGAAATATCTTCCTTCCTCAACTTCAGAACTCTTGACTTAGTGGAAGTCCAAGTGTCCCCTTTTCATGAATTGCCTCTATTCGTGAGGGTGATACACTAATTGTAGGCTTGTTGTAGGG
>CAYTUX010000059.1:0-9240 GCA_964441455.1 uncultured Victivallales bacterium
ACAACAAGCCTACAATTAGTGTATCACCCTCACGAATAGAGGCAATTCATGAAAAGGGGACACTTGGACTTCCACTAAGTCAAGAGTTCTGAAATTATTATTTGACCATGTAGTTTGGGCTGCATAGCCGCCTGTCTGCCGACAGGCAGGCAACCAAAAGAAATTTTCGCGCAGAGTCGTCTGTCTGCGTGCGAGCATCGCACAGGCAGGCAGAGAACGCAGAGAAAAAAAGCGGTGTTCATCGGTCCGAGCCCACGGGACTCGGCTACAGGATGAAATTTCAATCAACCGTTAATTTGCAAGACTAACGCTGTAGCTGCGTCGCTCCGGCGCGGAAATTTTATCTCTTCTCTTCTCTGCGTCCTCTGCGACTCTGCGCGAGACCTTTCTTCTCTTTTTTTCTGATTCGTGTAGATTCGAGTGATTCGTGGTTAAAATCTTTATAAGACTATTGCCAATGGAAGAAGAATAATACCGAGGCAGTTAATTCTTCGGCAACCGAACTGATTTGGCAACGTTCCGATTGCTGTGGCGGTAAACAGGACGACCAATCCATTAAAACCAAATGATAGTGTTACGGCGACAGCAGCCAAAAGAATTACACCTATAGATATATACACTGAGCCCAACTTTGCAATCACCTTCAAAGCAACTCTAAACACAAACGGCAAAATCAAAATTGCAACAGCACCGGCAATCAACATTGAAGCACCTGCCGCAAAAAAAATATTACTGCTATCCTGGGAAACATTATTGATTCTAAGCAAATGAGACATTCCTCCCCTATTAACACCGGAGATTATAGGAAAGAAAAGCAACATTGCTCCAATATAATAAACTACACGAGATGCTCCCTGTGAAACAAGAATACTTTTTTCATTAGTCAAATTTGTACTTTGTCCGGAAAGCATACCTGCAACACCGGCTGTAACCCCCGGTAATAGAGCTGCAAAAGCTCCTCCGGCTATTCCCGGAACAATTCCATAAAACAGATCATCCTTACTTGGAAGCTCGCTGACAGTCTTGTTTTGTTTAGGCATTCGATACTTAACATAAATATTGTGCAACATTCCTGGAATTGTAAAAAGTCCTATAAATGCCGGCATAAGCTTTATAAAATTAAGCTCCAAGTTCAAAACTCCGGTTCTAAGAATGAGTATGCCGAGAATACCTGAAAGAACAAAGGTCAAAAGTCCGCCAAAACATGAAAACCAGGCTTTAAGAAGATATGCCAAACCTCCCTGTTGATGAGAATATACTTTAGGCCACTCACTAATTATTATGTAAATTATGATGCACCAGAGTATCCAGCCGAAATGTGGACGGAGAGTTGTATTGATAATTGAAATCTTATCCCCTACAAAAGGAATAAAAACAAATAAAAGTATCAAAGATATGGAAGAGCCGAAAGATGACATCATTACTGCAGAAAGAGCATCTCCTTTTTCAAGAAACTTTCCGGCGATCGGGGTTGTGAAAAACGTGCTGTCATCAGGAGCCGAGAAAAGTACTGATGGTATATTGAAAAAATAGATGTACCCTACTAACAGTGTTGAAAATATTGTAACAACAATTTCGGGTTTTCTGAAAAAATCAGGAAGAGGAAGAAAATACAGACAGGCGGTAAGAATTGCAAGTTGATTATAGATATGAAAAGCGGGTATTGATGAAATGACAGCCGAGATTAAAATAACAACTAAACATGTTGTCAAAATTCCAAACATTAATCACTCCTCCGTAAAAGTATATAATTTAAAGAAACGGTTAACTATTGTGTTGCTTCGCAACTTATTTATATAGATGCCGATGAGGACATCGGCGCTCCCGATGGGTAGTATCACTTCGTGGGGAGGAATGTTTTTGTTGAGAGAAATACACAACAAAAGCATCTTATTCCCGATGGGGCAAGCCCACCGGAGATCTCCTGCAAGCTGGATCGTTGCGTTACGTTCCCGACCTCTGCTGAGGCCGGCTACAGGTTGAACCTGCAACAAGAATCGTTGCGTTATCCCAAAAATTGCTATAACTCTTCTCTGCGTTCTCTGCGAATAAATCACGTTTGTCTTATCCCCCACCCCCCAAACCTCTCAATCATTCTGCTGTAAATCATTCTGCAAACAATCTTTTTCTCTGCGAGACCTTTCTTCATTTCATTACAAATGTTATTACGCCCGTTCAGGGCTGACGGGTACCGGGGGACGTATTAGCTCCTGCCATGTTTACCATTTGCCATTTTTAGGAGTATCTGGTCATCGCTCTGCGAGCTTCACGATCTGCCGTTCTTTTTTTTATCGTGTCACGTTTATCGTACTGGGTCTTACCACGGCAGATACCAAGCTTAATCTTTACTTTTCCATTTTTGAGATAGACAGAGAGAGGTATTAAGGTTAATCCCTTCTCATTCACTTTTGACCCAAGTTTAATTATCTCCTTTTTGTGTAATAGTAATCTACGACACCTTGTGGTGTCGTGATTGAACACATTTCCGAATTCATATGTGGGAACTGTAACGTCATACAAAAATGTCTGCCCCTTTTCAACACTGATATAACCACCTTGAAGAGTGACATGTCCCGCTTTGATAGATTTGACCTCTGTACCCAGAAGTTCAATCCCGGCCTCAAGCTGATCCACTATCTCATAGTCGTGATATGCTTTGCGGTTCTTTGATATAATTTTTATTCCACTCTCTCGTGCCATAATTCCCACCTTGTGTCAGAATTCTGATGTAACATCAAAAAACTGACAATCAATTAAAAGTCCATTTCAGCAATCAGACATCCTTCACAGATTTCTCTTAAAGCTATATCTAATTTATCTTCATTAGGACTCAAAGGTTTAACATAAGGACTAAATCCATTGTTCAATTGGCGAACTCGTTTTGATATCATATTAACCAAAACCGGGTTTGATGGAATCTTTTCCTTGGCTTTTTCAAGTAATTCAATATTCATTATTACTTCCTTATTATATATTAAAAAAATAGGGGTGCATTATAAGCACCCCTTGTCTATTTGTCAAGTAATCATTTGATGTAAAATGTTGTGTGAAGATAAAAGTTTTTAAAACTTTCAAGTTCCATCGACATATTACAATCAAAATGAATAATTTAAACATTTGTTTACATCATGCCGGGCATTCCGCCGCCCATGCCGCCCATGCCGCCCATGCCGCCGCCCATAGCTGCGGCTGCAGCTGCATCATCTTTATCATCCGGCACATCGGTAATCATGCACTCTGTTGTCAACAACATACCAGCAATACTTGCAGCATTCTGAAGAGCAGAACGAGTAACCTTAGCAGGGTCAATAACACCCGCTGCAACTAAGTCTGTGTACTCGCCTGTTACAACATTGTAACCATAGTTTTCTTTACCATTCTTAACTTCATTAATAATAAGAGCACCTTCAAGACCGGCATTGTTAACTATCTGACGTAGTGGAGATTCAACTGCTTTTGAAACAATCTGAACACCAATAGCTTCATCACCTTTAGATTTAATTTTAGCAATCGCTGCTTGAGCTCTAATAAGAGCAACACCACCACCGGGTACTACACCTTCTTCAATTGCTGCACGTGTGGCATGCAATGCATCTTCTACACGAGCCTTTTTCTCTTTCATTTCAATCTCTGTTGCAGAACCAACATTGATAACTGCTACACCACCGGCTAACTTAGCCAGACGTTCCTGAAGTTTTTCTTTATCATAATCTGATGTAGTATCTTCAATCTGTCTCTTAATCTGACCGACACGAGCTTGAATTGCTGATGATGAACCAGCACCTTCAACAATTGTTGTGTCATCTTTAGTTACTGTAATACGTTTTGCAAAACCAAGATCTTCAAGTTGAACATTTTCCAGCTTAACACCTAGCTCTTCTGTAAAACACTTGCCGCCTGTAAGTGTTGCGATATCTTCCAACATCGCTTTACGACGATCTCCAAAACCAGGAGCTTTAACAGCACAGCATTTCAGAATACCGCGTAGACGGTTGACAACCAATGTTGCTAATGCTTCACCTTCAACATCTTCTGCAATTATCATCAAAGACTTACCTGTCTTTGCAACATTCTGCAGAAGTGGAAGTAATTCCTGTAGATTTGAAATTTTCTTTTCATGAATCAGGATATAGCAATCTTCCAACAGAGCTTCCATTGATTCAGCATCTGTTGAGAAGTAGGGAGACAGATAACCTTTGTCAAATTGCATACCTTCAACAACATCAAGAGTTGTTTCCATTGTTTTTGCTTCTTCAACTGTAATTGTTCCCTCTTTGCCAACCTTATCCATTGCATCTGCAATGATTTCACCAATTTCTCTATCGCCGTTTGCAGAAATTGTTGCAACTGATGCAACTTCTGAATGCTCAACAACTTTTTTGCTCTGTCTTGCAATATCTTTAACAACAGTTTTTGTTGCCGTCTCAATACCACGTTTTAGATCCATTGGGTTTGCACCGGCAGTAACATTCTTCAAACCTTCTCTATATATAGCTTCTGCAAGGACTGTAGCTGTGGTTGTTCCATCACCGGCAACATCACTGGTTTTACTTGCAACTTCACGAACCATTTGAGCACCCATGTTTTCAAACGAATCCGACAATTCAATTTCCTTTGCAACAGAAACACCATCTTTTGTCATTGTTGGTGAACCATAGCTCTTATCTAAAACAACATTTCTTCCGCATGGTCCTAATGTTGTCTTAACTGCTCTGCTTAATTTTTCTACACCTACAAGAATAGCCTGACGTGCGTCAGTACTGTAGATAAGTTGTTTTCCTTTTGCCATTTTTTTACTCCTGAAATATAATTTTTATTTTGTTTATTAGTTTGAATTTTATTTATCAATAACAGCTAGAATATCATCTTCTCTGACGATCTGATAAACTTCGCTGTCATACTTAATCTCTGTACCACCATATTTCGGCAGAAGAACTTTGTCTCCAACCTTCACATTAAAAGCAATTAAATCGCCTTTATCATCTCTTTTACCTGTACCAACAGCAACAACTTCACCTTCCTGAGGCTTCTCTTTTGCTGTGTCAGGAATGAAAATTCCACCTTTTAACTCTTCTGTTGTATCCTCAGGCTTAATAAGCACTCTATCCGCTAATGGCTTAATATTCATTGTATTTTATCCTTTTTTTGTTTATATTTTGACAAGGCAACCCGAAAAGGGTTGCCTATTATTATTATAATTATTTATTGATGACAATTACTTATCGTCATCAACCATCTCGAAATCTGCATCGATAACATCATCTCCATCATCTGAACCTTGTGATTCTGATGAATCTTCACCGGCTGTTTCCGAACCTTGTGCAGAAGGGTCTTCATTTGGAGCAGCATTTGCATACATTTCCTGGGAAACTTCCTGCATTGCAGCATTTAATGCTTCAATCTTAGCCTTAATATTTTCAGTATTATCTGTTTTTAATGCTTCTTTCAAATCATTTACTGCAGATTCTACAGGTGCTTTCTTCTCATCAGTAAGCTTATCGCCATTCTCTTTCAGCAATTTTTCTGTCTGATAAACAAGGTTGTCACCCATATTTTTTGTCTCAACAGCTTCTTTTGCAGTCTTATCTTCATCTGCAAATTTTTCAGCATCTTTTACCATCTGCTCAACTTCAGCATCAGACAAGCCTGATGATGCAGTTATTGTAATTTTCTGCTCTTTACCCGTTCCAAGATCTTTTGCAGAAACATTCAAAATACCATTTGCATCGATATCAAAAGTTACTTCGATTTGAGGAACACCTCTTGGGGCCGGTGGAATGCCATCCAATTGGAAACGACCAATTGATTTATTATGGCTTGCCATTTTTCTCTCACCCTGAAGAACATGAATATCAACAGTTGGCTGATTATCGGCAGCTGTACTGAAAATTTCACTTTTCTTTGTAGGAATAGTTGTATTTCTTTCAATCAGCGGCGTGAAAACCTGACCAAGTGTTTCAATACCAAGTGATAAAGGTGTAACATCAAGAAGAAGCACATCTTTTACATCACCCTTTATGATACCACCCTGAATTGCCGCACCAATAGCAACAACTTCATCAGGATTAACACCCTTATGAGGCTCTTTACCAAACAGCTCTTTTGCTTTTTGAATAATCTTTGGCATACGAGTCATACCACCAACAAGAATTACTTCGTCAACACTGGAAACATCAGCATCTTTTTCACAGTCTTTGCAAGGTTTTGTTGTTCTATTGATGATATCTTCTGTTAACTGCTCTAATTTAGATCTGGTCAAATTAACATTCAAATGCTTAGGTCCGGATGCATCTGCTGTAATAAACGGCAGGTTAATATCTGTATGCTGTGCACTTGAAAGTTCACACTTAGCTTTTTCAGCAGCTTCTTTCAGACGCTGTAAAGCCATCTTATCAGTAGTGATATCAATACCACTTTCCTTCTTAAACTCTTCGGCCAACCATTCAATAATCTCCTGGTCAACATCGTCCCCACCAAGATGGGTATCGCCATTAGTAGCTTTTACTTCAAAAACGCCATCACCAATATCTAAAATAGATATATCAAATGTACCGCCGCCAAAGTCATAAACTGCAATGTTTTCTTCTTTTTTCTTATCAAGACCATATGCTAAAGATGCAGCTGTCGGTTCATTGATGATTCGAAGAACTTCAAGACCTGCAATCTTACCTGCATCTTTTGTTGCCTGACGCTGACTATCATTAAAGTAAGCAGGCACTGTGATAACAGCCTGAGTAATTGTCTCGCCAAGATATGCTTCAGCATCTGCTTTCAGTTTCTGAAGAGTCATAGCTGAAATCTCTTGTGGTGAATATGTTTTGTCACCAACCTTGATGTGTGCATCTCCATTTGCAGCTGCAACAACTTCGTATGGTACAGATGAAATTTCATGCTTCACCTCTTCAAACTTTCTACCCATAAATCTTTTTACAGAAAAGATTGTGTTTTGCGGGTTAGTAACAGCCTGCCTTTTTGCAGCCTGTCCCACAAGTCTTTCACCACTTTTAGTGAAAGCAACAATTGAAGGTGTTGTTCTTGTTCCTTCAACATTTGGAACAACAGTGGGTTCTCCACCTTCCATTATGGACATACATGAATTTGTTGTCCCTAAGTCAATACCTAAAACTTTATTTGACATAATATATACTTCCTTTCATAACGCACTTTTAATAAGTGCAATTTAACAATCAAAATCGCCTATAAATGTGACAATGATTTTTCAATTTAATTTCACCTAAGCATTAAGCAAGTGCCATGCCAAAAAAAATGTGTCACACCTCATTAAAACTCACAAAACATTAAAAACAAAGAACTTATATATTTTTTATTATTAACAGGAAAAATGATTATTTAATATGACATAATATTAGAGACATTTAAAGCGACATGATGTCACAGTGTGACACAGTAATAATTAAAAGATTGTATTTAAATTGATTAAATATTAAAATTCATTGAAATAAAGGAAGACTTTAGTACGGTTTAGCCGCAACCAAACAAAAAGTAAGGATTTTAGTATGAATGCGAAAATTGAACAATTTATTGAAAAAACCAAAGAAACAATTGCCGAAAACACACTTCATAAAATCATCATCAGCAATCCGAATAATAAAAAAGATGATATTAAAAAAGTTACAATTAGGCCGATAAAGATAAAACAGGAACTAATACTGACATTCATATATACACACAAAACAAAAGATATTACAAAAAACTATTCAATAGAAGAAGGCTTAAAAAAAATATCAGAACTTTTCGAATATTTCTCCGACGCAATACTGTTATCTAATAAAGAAAATGTTGAAATTAAAATATTAAAGAAAAAAACATTGTTCAAAATTTTAGAACCAACAATTACAAGCTCCCCCACTCTATTCCACAACCGAAAAAAAGATAGACTCATAGAACCTGAAAAAAATGTTTATTTAAAGGAGTTGAAGATAGTATCTTCAGACAACAAAATCATACATTCAGGATACGACAAGTTTCGACAGATAAACAAATTTATTGAAATCATAGATAATCTGGTGGCAGACACAAACTTTGACATGCCAATATCAGTTACAGATATGGGTGCCGGAAAAGGATATCTGACATTTGCACTTTACGATTATCTCTGCAACACAAAAAAACTTGATGTAAATGTTACTGGAGTAGAGTCTAGAGAAGAACTTGTCAAACTATGCAACCAAATAGCCCGAAAAGCCGGCTTCGGAAACCTGAATTTTGAACAAGGATATATCGAAAATTATAACATAAACAATGTGGACATACTCATTGCTTTACATGCTTGCGATACGGCGACAGACGATGCAATATTTAAAGGTATTTCAAATGATGCAAAACTGATTATTTGTGCACCGTGCTGCCATAAGCAGATACGAAAACAGATAAACATAAACAATAACGCAACCGCCGTTTTAAAACATGGAATTCTTGCAGAAAGACAGGCGGAATTAATCACCGATGAAATTCGATCATTAATACTGGAATACTTCGACTACAAAACAAAAGTTTTTGAGTTCATAACCCATGAGCATACAGCAAAGAATATAATGATAACAGCTGAAAAAACTGACTCAGAAATTGACAAACAAACTATCCTTGAAGAAATTAATGCAATAAAAGCATTATATGGTATAAAACAACACTTCCTTGAAAAACTCTTCGATATCAACTGTTAACAAACCCTCCCAAATAAAATCAAAAAAATATTATTTAATTTGGACGTACCTTAATTATTATACCAGATAATTGAAATTTTTATCTAAATTTAACATGAAATTTATTTACTATTTATGAATTCAGATTAAACAAAAGCGTTTTGTTTGTCAACATACGACCAAACTCAATATATACTCCAATTCAAAAAGCAAAAAAAAGCTTTTTCAGCTAAATTTGAGCAAGCTCCGCCCTGATGTCGTGTTTTTGTTAAATTTATAAGGTTTTACTAAGCAATTTATTATTTAGGTGGCTGAACAACGTCAATTTGAAGTGCACGAACAGTGCATAATCCTCCAAAATCAACTTTTTTCATTTTTCGACTGCCTGATTCTCTCTTTTCCGAGAAATGATCTCTGAATTTGTCAAACATTGATTCGCAAAAGTCTTTGTCTCCGAAAACAAGTCCATCTGTCATGTAACGAACTCTGCAATGCATTGAATCAGAGAGACTTAATCGTCCTCTTTTTTCAAGAACTTCTTCAATATGCTCTTTACTGAAACCACGCTTAATCACAT